>JBLNHD010000255.1:0-7199 GCA_050268825.1 Gemmatimonadota bacterium | reverse complement strand
TCCGCTGCCGAGATCGCGCGCCTCCAGCGCGAGATCCGCGAGCTGGCGGCCCGGCGCGGCGCCGTGATCATCGCGCACAACTATCAGCGGCCCGAGGTGCAGGACGTCGCCGACTTCGTCGGCGATTCGCTCGGGCTTTCCCGCCAGGCTGCGCGGACGGATGCCGAAGTCATCGTCTTCTGCGGGGTCCACTTCATGGCGGAGACGGCGGTGATCCTCTCCCCCGACAAGCGGGTCCTCCTCCCCGACCTCGAGGCCGGCTGCTCGCTCGCCGCGACGATCACGGCGGACGACGTCCGGCGCTGGCGCGCGGAGTTCCCGGGCTACGTCGCCGTGGGATACGTGAACACGACCGCCGATGTGAAGGCGGAGCTCGATTACTGCTGCACGAGCGGCAACGTGCTCGACGTGATCGATGCGATTCCCGCCGACCGGGGCATCCTCTTCCTCCCCGATTTCTTCCTTGGCAGCCATGTCCGCCGGATGCGCCCCGACCGCCGCATCGAGGTGTGGATGGGCGAGTGCCATGTGCACAAGGGCATCAACCCGGCGCGGCTGGAGGCGCAGCGGCTCGCGCATCCCGGGGCCGAGGTGCTCGTGCACCCGGAGTGCGGCTGTGCGGGCCAGCTCGTCTACAGCATGGGCATGGGAGACATCGATCCCGAAGGCCTGCACATCGCGTCGACGGAGCGGATGATCCAGCTCGTTGCCGAGCGCCCGGCCACCGAATTCATCATCGCGACCGAAACGGGCATCATGCACCGGATGGAGAAGCTCGCGCCGGACAAGGCCTTCCTCCCGGCGGATCCGGAGGCCGTCTGCGCCTACATGAAGACGATCACCCTGCCCCGGGTGAAGGAGTCGCTCGAGCTGGACCGCTATCACATCACGGTGCCGGCGGACGTCGCGGAGCGGGCCCGGGCGGCGGTGGACCGGATGGTCGCGCTCGGCGCGGGAGGCAAGCCCGGTGACTAAGCGCTCGGTTGTCGAGGAGGCGGCGCATCGCATCGCCCGGCTGGCCGTGGAGGAGGACGGGCGCGTGGACATCACGTCGGTCGTCGCAGTGGGAAAGGGGACGCGGGCGGAGGCGCGGATCGAGTGTCGGTCCGCCGGCGTCGTGGCGGGTCTCGTGTTCGCGGATGCCGTTGCCGAGGTCTGCAGCACGCGTCCGGCCGACTGGCAGGTCCGCGAGGGGGACGAAGTGCGCGCCGGCACCGTGCTGGGCACGATGAGCGGCGACCTCGCGCGGCTCCTCCGTGCCGAGCGGCCGATGCTCAACATCCTCCAGCGCGCCGTCGGCATCGCCACGGCCACGCGCGCCTACGTGGATGCCGTTCGCGGCACGAGCTGCCGGGTGCTGCATACGCGCAAGACGGCGCCGGGGCTGCGCGCGCTCGACATCGCCGCCGTCCTTGCCGGTGGCGGAGCGCCGCACCGGGCGGATCTCGCGAGCACGGTGATGGTCAAGGACAACCACTGGCGCGCCCTGGAGCTCGCCGGGCGGAGTCTGACCGACGCGCTCGCAGACGCGCGGAAGCGGAAGATCGAGGGGCTGCAGGTGGAGGTGGAAAGCGCGGAACAGGTCGAGGCGGCCTGTCACGCTGGCGCCACCCGGCTGCTCGTGGACAACCAGCTTCCCGCCACGGTGGCCGACTGGGCCGCGCGCGCGCGCGCCCTGGCGCCAGGCATCGAGATCGAGGCCACCGGCGGCATCACCCTCGCCAATGTCCGGGAGTATGCGGATGCGGGCGCGGATTACGTTTCGATCGGCGCGCTCACGCACAGTGTCACGGCCGGCGATGTGGCCATCGAAATCGCCGGCAGCGGATCCTGACTTCGACCCGGAACTTCATGCCCACGATCCTTCCGATTCGCCATCAGCGCGCACTGCCCCTCGACCGCCTCATCCTCCCGGAGGCGCCGGGAGAGGAAGCGCTCGAGATGGACGTCTGCATCGTCGGCGCCGGCCCCGCCGGGCTTGCCTGTGCCATCGAGCTTGCCCGGCTCGCGCGCGCCGATCAGGAACGCGGCGACGGCGGCGAGCTCAACATCGCCGTCATCGAGAAGGCGGGCAGCCTGGGGGAACACAATCTCTCCGGCGCCGTGGTCAACCCTCGCGCACTGCGCGAGCTCTTCCCCGAGCTGGCGGATGCCGATTTCCCGTTCCGCCAGAAGGTCGAGGGCGAAGCGGTCTATTTCCTGACGGGAAGCCGCGCGCAGCGGATTCCCACGCCGCCCTCGATGCAGAATCACGGGAATTACACCGCCTCCATCTGCGAGCTCGTGCGCTGGCTCGGCGAGCGCGCGGAGAGTCTGGGGGTGAACGTCTTCACCGGCTTCCCGGTGGAAGCGCTCCTCGTCGAGGGACAGACCGTCCGCGGCGTGCGCACCACGCCATCGGGGCTCGACCGGAGCGGCGCGCCGGGGAGCGATTACACGCCCCCTACCGACGTGGTGTCGCGGGTCACGGTCGTGGCGGACGGGACCCGCAGCGCGCTGAGCCAGGCCTATCGCGAGTGGCAGGGGGTGTCCTCGCAGAATCCGCAGCTCTTTGCGCTTGGCGTGAAGGAAATCTGGCAGGTGAAGCGTCCACTCGACCGGGTGGTGCACACGCTCGGCTGGCCGCTTCCGACCGACGCCTTCGGCGGAAGCTTCATGTACCCGCACGGTCCCGACCAGGTCGCGCTCGGGCTGGTGGTGGGGCTCGACTATCACGATGCGTCGCTCGACGTGCACGAGCTGCTGCAGCGGATGAAGCTCCATCCCCTCTTCCGCGCGCAGCTCGAGGGCGGGGCGCTCCTGGAGTGGGGCGCCAAGACGATCCCGGAGGGAGGATACTACGCGCTTCCCGAGCGCCGGCACGGTGACGGGATCCTCCTCGCGGGAGACGCGGTCGGCTTCGTGGACGTGCCCTCCCTGAAGGGCATCCATTACGCGATGCAGTCGGGGATCTACGCCGCGCGAGCCGCGCACGCCGCGCTCAGGTCCGGCGACACGTCGCGCGCCGCGCTCGCCGCCTACGACCGGATGCTGGACGACAGTTACATCGTCGCCGACATGCACCGGACCCGGAACATGCGCCTTGCCTTCAAGGACGGGCTCTGGGTGGGCGGGGCCAAGGCCGGGCTGATGACGGTCACGGGCGGGCGCTTTCCTGGGGGGCGGATCGCGATGCACGCGGACGCCGAGGCCCCCCGGGAGACGGACGGCGGCGCGCCGTTCACGCCCGACGGCGTCCTCACGTTCGGGAAGCTGGACGCCGTCTTCAAATCCGGTAACGCAACACGCGACACCATTCCGAGCCACCTCCTCGTGGGTCCCGACATCTCCCCCGAAGTCGCGACGTTCTATACCCACGTGTGTCCCGCCGGCGTCTACGAGCGGGAAGGAGACGAGCTCCGGGTCAACGCCTCCAACTGCATTGACTGCAAGGCCACGGACGTGCTCGGTCCGCGCTGGACGCCCCGGGAGGGGGGCAGCGGGCCCCGGTATCGGCTGATGTAGCGTCGTATTTCTTTGCAGTAAAGGAACTTGGCGGTCCGGGCTGGCCCGGTGATTGCGGAGGCATCGTGCGTTCTGCGTCATTCGACTCCGGACCCCATCCCTGCGAGGTCGTACGCCGCAACTGCCGTCCGTGCGCCGCAAGCCACAGGGTCAGCCGTGGCGGAGCCTCCTCACCAATGACGACCCCATCATGTCGCATGCGGGTCAGGCGGGGGAGCTCGTCGTTGCGCGGATCCGGCTGTATCTCTCGGTGGCGCTGCTGGTCATTCCGCTGTCGGGTGCGCTGGTGCAGCCCTGGGGCGACCGGCACATGGTCGGACTCGGCATCCTCGCGACCTCGGCGGGCATCGCGCTCGGCGTGCTGCATGCGGTCCGCCGCGGGTTGATCGAGCGTTACATCGGCGTCGCGAGCACCGCGCTGGACGTCACGCTGGTCACGGCAGCGCTCGTCACCTTCCTCGCCGTGGGGCAGCCGAATGCCGCGGTCAACAGCCGCCTCCTCTTCGACTGCTACTTCATCGCCATCGCCGCCACCTGCCTCCGGTACGACGTCCGGCTCTGCGTCCTCGCCGGCGCACTCGCGATCGTGCAGTACCTGGGCATCGCGATCTACGCCGACATCAATTGGGACGTGTACGGCGCGGTCTACCGGCCGACGGAGTACGGCCTCTTCGACTGGCCCGGCCAGATCGCGCGGCTGGTGCTCCTCGGCATCGCCGCCGTGCTGGCGGCGACGGTCGTGACCCGCGGCAAGGCGCTCCGCCGGCTCTCGAGCATGGACCGCATGACCGGCGTGTACAATCGTGGCTACTTCGACGAGCGGCTGAGCGCGGAGATGAGCCGGGCGCGCCGCCAGTCGGAGCCGCTCGCGCTCGTGATGCTCGACGTCGACCACTTCAAGCGCTTCAACGACAACTACGGCCACGCTGCGGGTGATGCGGGCCTGCGCGCGCTGACCAACCTGATCCGCCATTCGCTGCGGCGCAGCGACCTCGTGGCCCGGTACGGCGGCGAGGAGTTCGTCATCGTGCTCCCGGTGACGACCGCGGCGCAGGCGATCGACAAGCTGGAGGCGATCCGGGAAGCGGTGGCGCAGCTCCCCATCCGGCTCCCCAAGCAGCAGACCACGGCGCTACTGACGATGAGCGCCGGCATCGCAGTCTTCCCGGATGACGGCGTCACCGCCGACGAGCTCCTCGACTGCGCCGACGACCGCCTCTTCCAGGCGAAGCAGGCGGGCCGGAACCGCGTGGTGGGCCCGCCGTCCGGGCGTCCGGAGCCGGCACCGCGGGCGGAACCGACGCCGCGCTCGGTCCAGCGCCCCGAGCTGCGCGGCAAGCACGCGCGAGAGGCGGAGGGGAAGTCGGCGGTCTGAATCCCGGCGTTCCGGCTGGCAGGGGGGTCGAACGGCACGCACGAAAATACGAAAGGACGAAAGGCGCCGTGGGGTGGGGAGGTGCCAACCCCTTCCCGTCCATTCGTGGTTTCGCGTGCGCAGTCTGTCGGTCTCGTCTGCGCAGGCCGAACGGCCGCGCGCTCAGCGTTCGCCCAGCACCTTCACGACGACCCGCTTCCGTCGCTGCCCGTCCCATTCGCCATAGAAGATCCGCTGCCAGGGGCCGAAGTCGAGGTTGCCTTCGGTGATGGGAACGATGACCTCGTGCCCGATGGTGAGGCTCCAGAGGTGCGCGGCCGCGTTGTCCTCGCCCGTCTCGTTGTGCCGGTATCGCGGCGGATCCCACGGTGCGATCGTTCCCTCGAGCCACCGGAGGATGTCCTTCCAGAGCCCCGACTCGTGATCGTTGACGAAGACCGACGCGCTGATGTGCATGGCGCTCACCAGGACGTAGCCCTCGCGGATACCGCTGGCGCGCACCTGCGCGGCGACCTGGTCGGTGATGTCGATGATCTCCTGCCGCTTCTTCGTGTCGAACCAGAGGTAGTGCGTATGCGCCGGCATCGGATCTCCCGCTAGCGGAGAAGTCCCTCGAGCTTCACGGCGGTCTCGGTCTTCTCATCACGATACTTGACGATGACCGGCGCGTAGAGCGCGATGCCGGCGGCGCTCGCGGGCGTACTCGCCACGGGGCGGGTGCCCGGCACCACGACCGCGCCGGCCGGGATCTCGAGCGGGCGGTCGCCGCTCCGGCGGTAGACGCGGTCGCGGACGAGGTCGAAGACGGGCGTACCGGCGCTCAGCATGGTTCCCGGAGCGAGGACGGCCCCGGCCCGCACGATCGTGCCCTCGAACACGCCACAGTTTCCGCCGACGAGCACGTCGTCCTCGATGATCACGGGCAGCGCCGTGGCCGGCTCGAGCACGCCGCCGAGCTTGGCGCCGGCGGAAAGGTGCACGCGGCGACCGACCTGGGCGCAGCTGCCGACGAGCGCGTGCGAGTCGATCATGGAATCGTCGCCGACGTATGCGCCGACGTTGACGTACATCGGCGGCATGCAGACGACGCCGCGTCCGACATAGGCGCCGCTTCGGACCGCGGAGCCGCCCGGGACGATGCGGACGCCGTCCTCCGGCCGAAGGCGCCGCGGTGGAAAGGTGTCCTTGTCCACGAAGGAGAAGAGTCCCGACTCGCTTTCCGTGGACCGCCCGAGCCGGAAGCCGAGCAGGATTCCCTCCTTGACCCAGCGCTGGACTTCCCACGACCCATCCGGCCGAGGCTCGGCCGCGCGCACCTGACCGCTCTCGAGTGCGCGAAGGAGACGTGCGATCGTACTCCGCGCCTCGCGCCGCTCCTCCGCGCGGATCTCACCCGGGAAGCGGGCCAGGTCCGCGCGCAGCGATCCCACGTCGATCTGGCTCACCGGGCCTCCGTGGCAAGGAGGTCCGTGGCCAACGCGACGTAGCGGTCGATCCCCTCGAGAAACTCCTGCTTGCCGAGCCGCTCCCCGGACGTGTGCGCCACCCGGATCGATCCCGGACCCATCTGGACGCAGCGGCCCCAGGGAAGCAGGAAGGGAAGGTCGCTGGCAAAGCTCACCACGGTCGAATCCCACCCCCGCGGGGCGGAACCCTTGAAGGCCGGAATCTCCACCGCGAACCGGACCGCGACGTGGCCGCCGGCAGCCTCGAGGATGGCCTCCTTGAGTGCGTCGGTCGGGCCCACGGTGCGAATGAGGAGCTGCGCCGACGCCTGCGGCGGAATGACGTTCGGCGCGACGCCACCGCGGACCAGCCCGACGTTGAGCGTGCTCGGGCCGAGGAAGGGATCGGTGGGGAGGGGAAGCGCGCGGATCCGCGCGATGGCGTCCAGGAGTGGGAGGAGGGCGGACTCGCCTTCGGCCGGATAGGCGGAGTGGGCCGCACGTCCGGTTGCGGCGAGGTCCACGCGGAGCGCTCCCTTCTGGCCGACGGTGAGCAGGTTCCCGGTCGGCTCGCCGTTGATCAGGAACCGGCCTTTCGGCGCGAGCTTCGCGGCGGCCTGCGCCCCGTCGGATCCGTTCTCCTCCCCCACCACGAAGAGCAGTCCGATCCGGCGCTCCCCGCGTTCGGCGAGTCGCTCCGCGGCGGCCACCATCGCCGCCGCGAGGCCCTTCGCGTCGCAGCTGCCCCGCCCGTGGATGAAGTCGTCGTCCTCGCGGAGCGGGACGTACGGCGGAACCGTGTCCAGGTGCGTCGAAAAGACGAGAAGCGGCGGCTCGCGGTACGCGTAGATGTTGTGGCGTCCGGGCGCGACCTC
>JBLNHD010000254.1:0-5312 GCA_050268825.1 Gemmatimonadota bacterium | reverse complement strand
TGAGCTGCCCGACGAGTCCGAGCCCGATCACCGCCACGGTCTCCCCGAGGGCCACGTTGCCGGTGCGGACCCCGTTCATCGCGATGCTGCCCAGCGTGGCAAAGCAGGCGGCGTCGAACGGGACCTCGTCCGGCACCCGCGCCACGAGGTTGCGGCCGGTCTGGATGCACTCGCCGTGGCCGGTGCCCTCCCCGCCGTAGGCCACGCGGTCGCCGATCGCGAGGTCGGTGACCGTTGGATGCCGGTCGATCACGACCCCGGCACCCGAATAGCCGAGCACGGCGTAGTCGCTGAACTTGGCGAGCACCTCGCTGGCGGTGCGCACCGGGCCGTTGGCCATCATCACGTCGAACACCTTCCTGAGGTGCGACGGATTGTGGGCCACCTCCTTCACGATCCCTTCCTTGTGGATGCTCGCCGTCTCGGTCCCGCTGCTGATGAGCGAGAACGCCGGCCGGATGAGCACGCCGTGCGGCACCGGGATCGGATCGGGGACCTCGTCGACCACGATATCCTTGAGGCCCTTCCGCAGCACCTGTTTCATCGACAATCCCTGCGTGAGAGTTGCGTCATCAGCGGCGCCATACGTCCCAGCGGCCGCGCAGCCCGTAGTATGTGGCCGTCACGACGGCGGCCTGGAGCGAAAGCCCCCAGGCCGCCAGGCTCCTGAGCGCGCGCCACTTCCCGACGGCGGCGGCGGCCAGGCCGAGCAGGAGGAGGGCGCCTGCCCCCGCCACGAGCACGTAGATCCCGAAGCTGGACACCAGCAGCGTCCCGAGTGCCACGCCCAGCGCCACCACAAGATAGGGGGTCAGGAGGCGGAGGAGCTTGTGCAGCACGAACTGCAGCCAGACCGGGTTCCGCACCGGCAGAAGCGCGGCCGGCAGCCAGGCGCAGAGCTGGAAGTTGCCGGTGAGCGTCCGCACCTTGCGCCGGTATTCCTCCGACGGCTCCGTGCGCCGCGTGTCCGTCGCGCGCGCGGCATCGGCGAATCCGATGCGCCGCCCGGCGAGCGCCAGGCGCATCG
Organism: Gemmatimonadota bacterium; assembly: GCA_050268825.1. Taxonomy (GTDB): domain Bacteria; phylum Gemmatimonadota; class Gemmatimonadetes; order Gemmatimonadales; family GWC2-71-9; genus CAMLLJ01. The sequence continues at coordinate 4,285 of JBLNHD010000254.1, read as the reverse complement.
GCACGTAGAGATCGTCGAGGATGAGGCCTGCGGGGAGTGGCGCCCACTCGCCGCGCCGCATGGCATAGATCGACCCGCTGACGCCGATCGCGGAATGAATCCGGGCTTCGTCGCGACGCAGGCGCCGCTCCATGCGCCAGTAGCGGTCGATCAGCGACGCGTCCTTCCCGGCCGGCAGCTCGAGCCGGCCGGAGGTGGCGGCATAGGTGCCGTCCGAAAGATCGGTGACGAGCGCACGAATCGCATCAGGCGCAAAGCGCTGGTGCGTGTCGCTGAAGACGAGGATCTCGCCGGTGGCAACCCGGACGGCGGCGTTGAGTGTCACCGCCTTGCCGCCGGGTGGGTCTCCGCGAACCACGGTGAGCCAGGGCCGTCGGCCGGCGAGCTCCGCGATCGAGGTCTCGCTCGACGGATCGAGCCCGACGACGACGTCGAGCCGCCCGGGGTACTCCGCGGCAGCCAGGTCGTCGGCCCGCGCAAGGATCGCCGCCGCCGGCTCGCGCGATGCGACCACCGCAGTCACGCTCGGCCACGCAACCGGTGCGACGGCGGCGCGGCGTGGCGCGAGGCGTGCGAGCGCGCGCATCGCCAGCGGATAGCCGCCCCATACCACCGCGAGCAGGAGTGCCGAACCGGCGGCGATGACGATCACAGGGACGCGTAGACCGCTTCGAGCGAGCGGGCGAATGTTGCCCGGTCGAACCGCCCGTCGAGGCTGCGGCGCCCCGCGGCGCCGAGCGCGCGGCGGCGCGCGGGGTCGGCGAGGAGCCCCTCGATGGCGCGCACGAATCCCGGAACGTCATCGGGGTCGAGGACGAGGCCCTCGTCGTCGCTCCGCACGATCTCCGTGATGCCGCCCACGCGGGTCGTCACGACCGGCAGCGAGGCCGCCATCGCTTCCGCCACCACGATGCCGAACGTCTCCGATCGCGTCGGGAGGAAGAAGAGGTCCGAGCTCGCGAGCACGTCGGGGACGTCACTCCTCGATCCGAGGAAGTGAATCTTCCCCTGGAGGGGCGGCGCTGCGGCGGCGGCCAGGATTCCATCGGCATAGGCCTCATGGCCGAGCCCGGCGCGGCCGGCGATCACGAACCGCAGCGCGGGCCAGCGCGGTATGAGCTCGCGCGCCACCTCGATCAGCACGTCCAGCGCCTTGTTCGGCGTGAGCTGGCAGACCGTGGCCACCACCACGTCTGCAGGGGACAGCCCGAGCGCGCTCCGCACGGGAACACCCGCTTCGAACCGCTCGATGTCCACCGGGTTGTGCAGGACCATCGAGCGGGACTCGATTCGCTCCAGGTGGCCCGTGGCGCGGCGGTGCGCCTCGGAGACGAACACCACCCGGGTCGCCGCGAGGCGATCGAGGTTCCGCGTGGCTACGTCGAGCGGGTTGTGCACGTGCAGCACCACGGGAACGCGCGCGAGCGGTGCGGCGAGAACCACGTCGAGGTTCCATCCGAACTCGTTCACGTGCAGCACATCCACGCGCTCGCGCCGCAGCATCGCCGCCGAGCGGAGCACGCGGGCCAGGGACGTGAAGGGATGGCGGATGCTGGCCTCCGAGACCGGGCTCCGGACGATCGCGACGTTTCGCGCACGGAGCTCCCGGACCAGCTCGCCCTCGCCGGCGGCGCCCGCGAGGAAGAGCGGCGTGTGCCGCGTGCGGTCCAGCGAGTCGATGAGACCGAGGAGCGCCTTCGGCGACCCGGTGTCCACCTGATGCGAGCTGTAGAAGTACAGGATGCGCATCAGCGAGCCCCGGCCCGCTTGCGCTGGTCCCGAAACCCGCGGATGCGTCCCACGGTCTGGTAGGCGCGCAGCTTGTGAAAGAACCGCCGGGGCCCGGGCGGCGAAATGGCCCAGCGCGCGGCGGCGGTCGCGAGCTCGCGGAAGAGGTAGCGCGGCACTCCCGCGATCCGGACGCTGGGCTCGATGTCGGCCCGGCACGACTCGACTCGCCCACTCTGGTAATACCAGTTGGTGAAATAGCGCCGTGTCAGCCGCTCGGGCATCACCGGATGATGGAGCAGCGCCGCCGGCTCGTACCAGACCCCTTCCCCGCGGGACATCACGCGGAGGCCGAACTCGGTGTCTTCCCCGAGCGGGGTGCGCTCGCCGCCCGGGCCGAGATCGGTGCGATAGCCCCCATGGCGCGCGAAGACCGCGCGCCGCCACGCGCAGTTTGCGCCGATGGGCGGCGCGACGGCAGGCCCGGCCACGCTCCCCTGCCAGTACTTGACGATCGCAGCCATCATCTGGAACGGCTCGGCGTCGCTGACCCAGGCGGGCCGCGGGGTGGACCATTGCGGAAGCACCGCGCCCGCCACGCCCGTCCACGCGGTGCCGGCGAAAGGGGCGAGGACGGCGGAGAGCCAGGAAGGCGGGATGCGCACGTCGTCGTCGGTAAAGGCGACGATGGCGCCCTGCGACTCCGCGATCCCGCGGTTGAGGGCGAACGACTTTCCCTGGATGGGCTCGCACACGTACCGCACGGGAATGCGACCGGACGCCTGATGCGCCTCGACCGCCGGGCGCGTCGCGTCGGTCGAGTTGTTGTCGACCACGACGACTTCCCACGTCGTGCCTTCCAGCCCGCTCTGTGCTGCGAGATCGTCGAGCACCAGGTCGATCCCGGCCGCTCGATTGTACGTGCAGATGACGACGCTTACGTCCACGTCGGGCTTCACGCCTCCGCGTAGAGAGAGTCGAGGGCCCGCGCATAGGTGGCGCGATCGAATCGGCCGTCGAGGCTCCCCCGGGCCGCGCTGCCGACGATGCGGCGCCGCTCGGGAGAATCGATGAAAAGACGAAGCGCCGCGGCGAACCCCTCGCGGTCATCGACCGGGGCGAGAGCGCCGTACGTGGTCGACGAGACGATCTCGGGAATTCCACCGACGTTCGACGCGACCACCGGCAGCGATGCCGCCATCGCCTCCGCAACGACGAGCCCGTACGTCTCGTGACGGCTCGGAAGGAAGAAGATGTCGGAGCTCTTCAGGATATCGGGAATGTCCTGCCGCGCGCCCAGGAAGCGGATGCGCCCGCCGAGCGCCGGTTCGGCGGCGCGGGCGCGCTGGAGCTCTGCGTACGCCTCTTCCCCGCGTCCGACCGGCCCCACCACGAGGAAGACGAGCGAGGGCCGCTCCCGGAGCAGCTCCACCGCGACGTCGATGAAGACGTCCACGGCCTTCCGTTCCGAGAGCTGGCAGACGGTAGTGATCACGGTATCCGTCGGTGCGATCCCGAGTTCGGCCCGGATCGGGCGGCCGCCGGCATAGCGCCCCACGTCGATCGCGTTGTACAGCACGCGCGCCTTGCCATCCACCAGGTCGAGCCCCAGCGTCTCGCGGCGGTGCGCCTCCGACACGAAGAGGACGCGCCAGGCGGCCAGCCGGTTCAGGTTGCGCGGATGGATGCGAAGCCGGGTATGGACGTGCAGGATGACCGGCAGGCGCGCCAGCCAGGCGCCGAGGACGATGTCCTGGTTCCAGCCGAATTCGTTGACGTGAAGCAGGTCGATCCGGTGCTCCTTGAGCCAGCGCGCTGCGCGCAGCACCCTCGCCGATGCCCGGAAGGGGCGGCCGGCTTCGATCTCCTGCACCGGCCGCCGGAGAATGCCGGCGCCCCGCTCCGCGAGCGCCGTGACGAGCGGCCCGTCGGCGGTGGCGAGGAAGAACGGCTCGTGCCGTCCGCGGTCCACCAGCTCCACCGTGGTCGCGAGCATCTTGGGCGATCCGGTGGTGAAGTGCTGCCAGCTGTAGAAATACAGGATCCGCATCAGGCCGCTCGCGCCGTCCGCCAGCGGTAGAACTCCCGGATGGCGCCGGCCACCATGCACGCGCGCAGCTTGTAGTAGAAGCGGCCCTTCGGCTCCCGGGTGGTGAGCCAGCGCGCCGTCCACACCGGCAGTTCCCGGAAGAGGTACCGGGGAATCCCGGCGATACGCGGGATCGTCGGCGCGAGCTCGTACTCCGCCAGAAACGGCTCCAGTCGGCCGCGCTGGAAATACCACTGCTCGAAATACGTGCGCGTGAGCCTCGCGCGCGTGACGGGATGGAAAAGCTCGGCGGCGCGGGTGAAGATCAGCTTCTCGCCGGCATGCAGGAGCCGCACGCCGAACTCGATGTCCTCCCCGGGAATCGGCAGTGCGCCCGCGTGGCCGAGGTCGAGACGCAACACGCGGTGACGGCGGAACATCTCGCGCCGGTAGGCGCAGTTGGCTTCGATCGGTGGTGCCACCACCGGGCCGACGTCCGCAGGATTCGAGTAGTGCACGATCCCGCCC
>JBLNHD010000253.1:0-3052 GCA_050268825.1 Gemmatimonadota bacterium | reverse complement strand
GTGCCATGGCCTACTGGAAGGCCGGCCACATCGATCTACGCGCGTCGCTGATCGTGGCCGGCGGGCTCTTCATCGGCGCACTTCTCGGCGCGCGCCTCGCGCTCACCATGCAGGCGGGGATGCTGCAGCGCGCCTTTGCGATCTTCCTCGTGGCCGTGGGGATTCGCATGTTCCTCAAGGCCTGATCCAGGCGCGGTGAGCCTGCTCCGCCTCACCGATCGCGGCCTCTACTGCGAGGCCGGTGATTTCTACGTCGATGCCTGGTCCGCCGTCCCGAGAGTGGTCGTCACGCACGCCCACGGCGATCACGTCGCGTGGGGCTGCGAGGCATATCTGACATCGGCCGACGGCGCCGGGGTGCTCGCGGCGCGGCTGCCCGAGGGTACGCCGATCACGCCGCTTCCGTACGGGGATGCCATCGTGCTGGGCGGAGTCCGCGTGTCGCTCCATCCGGCCGGCCACATCCTCGGCTCCTCCCAGGTCCGGCTCGAGCACGGCGGCGAGATCTGGGTCGTTTCCGGCGACTACAAGACCGACCCCGATCCCACCTGCACCCCCTTCGAGCCGGTCCGTTGCCACACGTTCGTGACCGAATCCACGTTCGGCTTGCCGATCTACCGCTGGCGGCCCGAGGCCGAGGTCATGGCGGAGATCAACGACTGGTGGCGGGCCAACGCTGCGGCGGGCCGCACCTCGCTGCTGTACGGCTACGCGCTCGGCAAGGCCCAGCGGCTGATCGCAGGCCTCGATCCTTCGATCGGGCCGATCCTCACGCACGGCGCCGTCGAGCGGATGACGGCGGTGTATCGCGCCGCCGGCATCGCGCTTCCCGCCACCGCATACGCAGGGGCCGGTTCGCGCAGGGACACGCCGCGCGGCGCCGTCGTGGTCGCACCACCCTCGGCGGACGCCTCGCCCTGGTCGCGGCGGTTCGGGCCGTCCTCGAATGCGTTCGCCTCAGGATGGATGCGGGTGCGCGGTGCGCGCCGGCGGCGCTCGCTCGACCGCGGCTTTGCCCTCTCCGATCATGCCGACTGGCCGGGACTGCTCGGCGCCATCGAGGCGACGGGCGCCACTTCGGTCTGGGTCACGCACGGCTACACGGCGGTGCTCACGCGCTGGCTGGGCGAGCGCGGTCTCGACGCGCGCGCAGTGGCGACACGCTTCGAGGGAGAGCGCGAAGACCCGGTGGATGTGGAGGCCACCTCGCCGTGAAGGCATTTGCGCAGCTCTATACCGAGCTCGACGAGACCACCGCCACCAGCGAGAAGGTGGCCGCGCTGGTGCGCTACTTCGCCGCGGTGCCGCCGGCCGACGCGGCGTGGGCGGTGCACTTCCTCAGCGGACGCCGCCCGAAGCGGCTCATCCGTTCCGGCGACCTGCGCGCCTGGGCCACCGAAGCCGCGGGAATTCCCGAGTGGCTCTTCGATGAGTCGTACCACGCCGTCGGCGACCTCGCCGAGACGATCGCGCTCCTCCTTCCCGACACGGCAGACACCGATTCCGATCCGGGGCCGCTGCGCCACTGGGTCGAGGAACGGCTCCTCGGGCTGCGCGAGCTGGATCCGCCCGCCCAGCGAACCGCGCTCCTCGCCGCGTGGGCCGAACTTGGTGGGCGCGAACGGTATGTCTGGAACAAGCTGATCACCGGCGCCTTCCGGGTCGGCGCATCACAGCGCCTCGTCGTCCGCGCGCTGGCGGAGGTGAGCGGCGTGCCCGATGAAGTCATTGCGCACCGGCTCATGGGCTCGTGGGAACCCGACGCGGCCTTCTTCCGCCGGCTCGTCGCGACGGATACCGAAGATGCCGACCAGAGCCGCCCCTACCCCTTTGCGCTCGCCTATCCGCTCGAGCTCGATGCGGACTCGCTCGGGCCGGTGGAAGCGTGGCAGGCGGAATGGAAGTGGGACGGGATCCGGGCCCAGCTCGTGCGCCGGGCGGGCTGCGGGTGGCTCTGGTCACGGGGAGAAGACCTGCTCACGGGGCGCTTCCCGGAAGTAGAGCTGACCGGCGGCGTGCTTCCCGACGGCACCGTCCTCGACGGCGAGCTCCTCCCCTGGCTCGACGGCGCGCCCCTCCCGTTCGCGCAGATGCAGCGTCGCATCGGCCGCAAGACGCTCGGCCGGAAGATCCTGGCCGAAGTGCCCGTCGTCCTCCTCGCGTATGACCTGCTCGAAGCGGATGGCGCGGACATTCGCGCGCTGCCGCTCGCCGAGCGTCGGGCGCGCCTCGAGTCGATCGTGGCCGCGCTCCCCGGCGGCGCCGCGATCCGGCTCTCGCCGATCGTCGCTGCCGGCTCCTGGGAGGCTCTCGTCGCCGCGCGCCTCGCTGCGCGCGGGCACGGTGCGGAAGGCCTGATGCTCAAGCGCCGGGATTCGGCTTACGGCGTCGGCCGGCGCCGCGGCGACTGGTGGAAGTGGAAGGTCGATCCATACGCCGTGGATGCCGTCCTGATCTACGCACAGCTGGGGAGCGGCCGGCGCGCCGGGCTGTTTACGGACTACACGTTCGGCGTCTGGGATGGCGACAGACTGGTTCCGTTCGCCAAGGCCTACTCGGGACTCACCGACGCGGAGATTGCGCGGGTGGACGCCTTCGTGCGGCAGAACACCCTGGAGCGATTCGGCCCGGTGCGGGTGGTCAAGCCCGAGCTCGTCTTCGAGCTGGCGTTCGAAGGGATTCAGCGCTCGACGCGCCACCGGAGCGGCATCGCCGTGCGATTCCCGCGCATGGCGCGCTGGCGCACCGACAAGCGGCCGGAAGACGCGGACTCGCTCGACACCGTGCGGGCCCTGCTGTGACGCCGCGACGCCGCGATTCCTCGAAGGAGCGCGCTCCCGGCCGGCCGAGACAAAGCGGGCCCGACAGCGCCCGCCGCCCTCCCGCGGGGAGCATCCTCGAGGGTTACGCCCTGGTGGGTCCCGTTCCGCCGGAGCCGGGCACGTCGGCGAGGCAGCAGCCGGAACGCGCGGAGATACGCCTCCGTCTGAGAGTGCTGGTTCGTTCCATCGGGGCGGTATCGCCACCGCGATCGCGTCGCTCTCCCTGCTCT
>JBLNHD010000252.1:0-17866 GCA_050268825.1 Gemmatimonadota bacterium | reverse complement strand
GATCAGCTCCCCGGGCCCGGCCCACTCCACGCGCGGCACGTACGTCTGCCGCGGGTCGCCGGCGAGCCTCACCCACGCCGTCGGCCCCCCGGCGGCGCTCACGACGCCGACGCGCACCGCGGAGTTGGTCTGCCCGGCCTTCGGGTACTGGATCGGGGTGACGATCGGATAGAGCGAGTCGGTGTAGTTGATCAGGGTGAAATCGCGCACGCTGTCGGCCACCAGCTGCCAGAACGCGATGCGGTTCCCATCCGGGCTCCAGCGCCACCCATCCTGCAGCCCGAGCTCTTCCTCATAGACCCAGTCGAAGGTGCCGTTGATGACGGTGCGCGAGCCGTCACGCGTGAGCTGCGTGATGCGGCCGCTCGCGAGATCCTCGACGTAGAGATTGTTCTCGCGCACATAGCCGACGCGGCTCCCGTCGGGGGAGAACTTGGCGAACATCAGCGTGGACGGCTTGGCCTCGGTGCCGCCGAGCTTCGTCAGCTTTCCGCCCTGCCGGTCGAGCACCCAGTAGTCGCCGCGCGTGTTCGTCCGCCAGACGGGCTGCGAGTTCGTGAAGATGAGCAGCCGGTTCCGGTCGGGGGACCAGATGTAGTTCTCGATGGCGAGCGGCGCGGTGTCGCCCGGGACGGTCAGCTGGGCGGCGCTGATGAGAACGGAGCGCGCGCCGCTCTCCGTGTCGTAGCGAACGATCTCCCGCCCGCGCCCGCCCTCCGCCCGCTCCACCGTGGTGTACGCGGCGCCGTCCTCGAGCCACCGGATCGGCCCGAACGGCTGCGACGCGAATTCGGGGCTGCCGTAGATGCGCGCCACGGTGAGCAGCGCCGAATCGGCGACCACCGCGGTGGAAGGTGCGGACGGGGCACGCTGCGCCAGGAGCGGCTGAGCGCCGAAGACGAGGAGCAGCGAGAAGCGGACGAGCCTGACCATAGGGATGCTGACCGGGATGAAGGTGAGCCCATGATAGGGCGCGCAGGATGCCGGCGGAAGCGCAACCGCCGGATCGACCGGAAATCTAGCGGGCGGCACCGAGCGGCGCGGCGAGGACGCGACGCAGGAAATGGCCGGTGTGGCTCCCCTCGACCGTGGCGACGTCTTCGGGCGTGCCCGCGGCCACGATGGTCCCGCCGCCATCGCCGCCTTCCGGGCCGAGATCGATGACCCAGTCGGCGGTCTTGATCACGTCGAGGTTGTGCTCGATCACGACGACGCTGTTCCCCTTGTCCACGAGGCGGTGCAGGACCTCGAGGAGAAGGCGCACATCTTCAAAGTGAAGCCCGGTGGTCGGCTCGTCGAGGATGTAGAGCGTCCGCCCGGTGTCGCGCTTGGCGAGCTCGGCGGCCAGCTTCACGCGCTGCGCTTCCCCGCCGGAGAGCGTGGTGGCGGCCTGGCCGAGGTGGATGTACCCGAGACCGACGTCGTTGAGCAGCTCGAGCTTGTCGGCGATGCGCCGCTGCGACGAGAAGAACTCGAGCGCGTCGGCCACCGTGAGATCGAGCACGTCGGCGATGCTCCGGCCCTTGTACCGCACCTCCAGCGTCTCCCGGTTGTACCGCCGGCCCTTGCAGACCTCGCACGGGACGTAGACGTCGGGGAGGAAGTGCATCTCGATCTTCACGAGGCCGTCCCCCTGGCACGCCTCGCAGCGCCCCCCCTTCACGTTGAAGGAGAAGCGGCCCGGCCCGTAGCCGCGGATCTTCGCCTCGGGGAGCTGGGTGAAGAGCTCGCGGATCGGGGTGAAGAGGCCGGTGTAGGTCGCCGGGTTCGACCGCGGTGTGCGCCCGATCGGGCTCTGGTCGATGTCGATGACCTTGTCGAGATTGTCGAGCCCTTCGAGCCGGGCGTGCTCGCCGGGCAGCACGCGGGCACGGTAGAGGTGCCGCGCGAGCGCCTGGTACAGGATGTCGGTCACCAGCGTCGATTTCCCCGAGCCGGAAACGCCGGTGACCGCCGTGAAGACGCCGAGCGGGAAATCGACCGTGAGGTTGCGAAGGTTGTTGGCGCGCGCGCCGACGACGCGAAGCTGTCGCGCGGGCCCGGCGCGGCGGCGCTTCTTCGGAATCGGAACCCGCAGCTCGCCGCGCAGGTACCGCCCCGTGAGCGAGTCCGGGCTTCCGAGCACGTCGTCGAGATCCCCCTCCGCCACCACCTCGCCGCCGAGCCGCCCGGCGCGCGGGCCCAGGTCGATCAGGTGATCGGCGGCGCGGATGGTGTCTTCGTCGTGCTCGACCACGATGACGGTGTTGCCCAGATCGCGAAGGCCGCGCAGGGTGCCGAGAAGGCGCTCGTTGTCCCGCTGGTGGAGGCCGATGCTCGGCTCATCGAGGATGTAGAGCACCCCGACGAGGCGCGATCCGATCTGCGTTGCCAGCCGGATGCGCTGCATCTCCCCGCCCGAAAGCGACGACGCGCCGCGGCCGAGGGTGAGGTAGCCGAGGCCGACATCCCGCAGGAAGCGCAGGCGATCGCACACTTCCTTGAGGATCGGCCCGGCGATCTCCGCATCGAGCCCGACATTCCGGTGGGGCTCGCGCAGCGGCACGCCCTCGAAGAACTCCACGGCTCGATCCACCGGGAGCTCGACGACGTCCCCGATGCTCCGCCCGTGCACCAGCACGGCGAGCGACTCGGGCCGGAGCCGCCGCCCACCGCACGTCCGGCAGGGCATCTCGATGAGGTATTCCTCGAGCGTACCGCGGATCGCATCACTCGACGACTCGTGATAGCGCCGCTCGACGTTCCGCAGGATCCCTTCCCACTCGGTCTCGTACGCCTCGCGGCCGCGGCCGGTATCGCCGAAACGGAACTTGCCGGGCGCGCCGTGCAGGAGCGCCTGCTTCGCGGCAGCGCTGTGCTCGGACCACGGCGCGGCGGGGTCGAAGGCAAACGCCCTCGCCAGCGCAGGGAGGACCGTCTTCCGGAGGTAGCCTGACGGCTCCCCCCACGGAAGCACGACACCCTCGAGGATCGAGATGCTCGGATCGCCGAGGATCAGGTCTGCGTTCACTTCCTTCCGCGTGCCGAGGCCGTGACAGTCGGGGCAGACGCCGAAAGGCGAGTTGAACGAGAACTGCCGGGGCTCGAGCTCGGGCAGCGAAAGCCCGCAGACCGGACAGGCGAGCCGCTCGGAGAAGAGGACGGATTCGACCGCGGGAGCGCCGCGCGCGGCCTCGCGGTGCCGCATCACCTCGACGATCCCGTCCGCTTCCTTCAGGGCCGTTTCGATCGAGTCGTTGAGCCGGGAGCGGTCGGATGCGCGGACCACGAGGCGATCGACCACGAGCGCGATGTCGTGATTCTGCCGCCGATTGAGCGACGGTGTATCGGACAGGTCGTAGGTCTCGCCGTCGATGCGGATGCGGACGAAGCCGCGCTTGCGGGCATCGTCGAAGAGGTCCTTGAACTCCCCCTTCCGCCCGCGCACGAGCGGCGCGAGCACCTCGATGCGGGTTCCATGGTCCCACGCGAGCACCGCGTCGGTGATCTGGGCGGCGCTCTGCCGCGAGACCGGGCTCCCGTCGTTGGGGCAATGCGGCGTGCCGGCACGCGCCCAGAGGAGGCGCAGGTAGTCGTAGATCTCCGTGACCGTCCCGACGGTGGACCGCGGGTTCTGGCCGGTCGTCTTCTGCTCGATGGAGATCGCGGGGGAAAGGCCCTCGATCGCATCGACGTCCGGCTTTTCCATGAGGCCGAGGAACTGGCGCGCGTACGCCGAGAGCGACTCGACGTACCGGCGCTGTCCCTCGGCGTAGATGGTGTCGAAGGCGAGCGAGGACTTGCCGGAGCCCGAGAGGCCGGTGATGACGGTGAGCCGATTCCGCGGAATGGAAACCGAGACGTTCTTCAGGTTGTGCTCGCGGGCGCCGCGGACAACCAGGTATTCCTGATCCATAGCCCCGAAAGGTACCCGAAGCGGACGGTTTCGCTCAAGGGTGCAGGTACCGGGAGGCGGCGGAATCGCGACGGGGCGAACGGAGCGGCTCGGTAAGGCGCGCGCCGGAGCCATGGTCGCGTTCGCCGCAGCGCCCGCCCGACACCCGCCGAGCGTCTGTCCGCATGGCCGCCGTCCCATTACCATACGCTCAGCGAATTATCGGAATACGGAGTGGACATGGAACACGAGCGCCGCGATGCGGCCGGCGAGCGCCCTGTCGTCGAAGAAGCCCCTCCCGCCCGGGAGGAAGAGCGGCTGGTCCGCGACGCGCTCGCGGCGTGGGACGCCGGACGCTACCGTGAGGCGGGGGCGCATTACCGGACGATTCTCTCGCGGGATCCGCGCCAGGTCGAGGCGCGAATCGGTCTCTCGCGCGCGCTCGAGGCCGACGAGCAGCCGGAGGCCTCCATTGCCACGCTGACGGAGGCGATCGAGCTCGCACCGGACCAGACCGAGTTCCTCGTGGAGCGCGGAAGCGTGCTGGGCCGGCTCCGCCGGTTTCCCGAGGCGGAGGCCGACCTGCGGCGCGTGCTGAAGCTGCATCCCGCCCACGGTCCCGCACTGCACGAGCTCGGCCTGCTCCTGCTCAAGAAGGGGCTCGCTGCGCCGGCGGCGGACCTGCTGCAGCGCGCCGCAGCGCTGCAGCCGGGGCGGCCGGATGCCTATCTTCATCTCGGCGATGCGCTCAACCGCGCGGGCGATCTGCGCGGAGCCGTGGCTGCACTCGAGCGGGCGCTGGAGCTCGATCCGTCGAATCGTCACACCTACAATGTTCTCGGGCGTGTTCTCGACCGGCTCGGCAGGCCGACCGAGGCGGAAGCGCTCTACCGGCGGGCACAGGAACTCGATTCGTGATCCAGGCCGTCGTCGATGATCTCGCCTTTCTCGAGGCGGAGGCCGTGCTGCGCCCGGCCGATGCCTCGCTGCACCCGGTGACGGCCGCCGCCGTACGGCTCGACCGCCAGGCGGGTGCCGCCTTCGCGGCGCAGCGTCGTGTCTCGACGCCGCTCGAGGCCGGGGCGGCCGTGGTCACGGGCGCCGGCGACCTCGCTGCCGACTATGTGCTTCACGTGATCATCCAGGATCCCGAGACGCTCACCACCCGCGAGACGGTGCGGCGCGCGCTCGTCAGCGCCTGGGAGCGCTGTGCCGAATGGGGCATCCGGAGCGTGGCGTCGACGCCGGTCGGCGCGGGCGCCGGACTGCTGGACGTCGAGGAGGCGACGGAACTGATGGCGGCGACCTTCCCGGCGGCCGCCGACTGTCCCGCGTCGCTCACGATCGTGCTCGAGCGCGACGAGGACCGCGTCATGGTGGAGGCGGTGCTGCGGCGGCGCAGCGCATGAAGCTCAGGAAACTTCACGTCGCTGGCGGGCTCATCATTCTCGCCTGGCTGGCGTCGCTGGGCTGGCTGGTGCGACGCGAATACTTCGGACGGACCCCAGGAGCGGCCGCCGCGTCGGCCCGGGTGGCCCCGGGCGCCGTCTTCTTCGCGATCTACCTGAACGGCCGCCAGATCGGGACCGGCGCCACCACGGTGGACACGCTGAGCGACGGCGTGCGCATCTCGAGCCGGGCCGACGTGCTCCTGCCGGACGGGAGCGCGTCGCGCCGGATCCGCACGGCGAGTGAAGTGCGCCTGGCGCCTTCGCTGGCGCTGACGTCGTTCGAGCACGACGTGGCCGGAGACGCGCCCGACGTTGCGCTCCGGGTGCGACGCGGCGATGGGGCGCTCCAGCTCTCGCTCGCCTGGCCGGGCCGGACCGCCGCGGAAGCATCCGCGCCGCTCGCCGCACTGCCCGAGCTCGCCGTTCCGATCCGGGCGGTGGCGAGCGGTCCGCTCGAAGAGGGGCGGCGGGTCGACGTGCCGCTCATCGACCCGCTGACCGGGGCCGTGCGCCCGGCCAGCTTCGTCGTCCGGGCGCCGGTGCAGTTCGTCGTGCCCGACAGCGCGATCCTCGACTCGGTGCGGCGCGTGTGGGTGCCCGCGCACATGGATTCCGTCACGGCCTGGGAGCTCGAGGACGAGGCGAGCCCGGTCCGCGCGCGGATGTGGGTCGATCAGCAGGGCTTCGTCGTTCGCGCGGAGACCCCGGAAGGCTGGACGATTCTGCGGACGGCCTTCGAGATCGCGCAGCTCAATCTCCGCGCGGGCCGGCCTCACCGGACCGCAACGCCGCCCCTCAGCCCCGCGGCGCAGGGCATGGCGGGGTTCGCGACGGGCGTGACGCCGGCGGACACCGCGCCCGGCCCGCTCGTGCCGTCGGGCGCGCGGCTCATCGACTCCCTCGCGGATCGCCTCGCGCCGGATTCGCTTCCGGCCGAGGCGCGGGCGCGCGCGCTCTTCGACTTCGTCGCGCGACGGATCGCCCCGGCGGCGGGGCCGCCCGATGCCGAAGCCGCGCTGGCGGCTCGCCGCGGATCCGCCGCATCCCGCGCGCTCCTCCTCACGGCACTCGCGCGCGCGGCTGGCGTTCCGGCACGGGCCGTGAGCGGCGCGCGTTTTGCCGACGGGGTTTGGCGGCCCGACACCTGGGTGGCGGTCCACCTGGGCGAGTGGATCGACGTGGACCCGGCGCGCCGGGCCTGGCCAGCCGATCCCCTCCGCTACCCGTTCCGGTTCGACGGCGGCGGGCATCCGCTCGAGGTCCTGGCCCCGACGGCCCGACTCCTCCGGCCGCGGATTCCCGATTCCCCCGGCAGAACGCCATGATCGAAGTCATCGACCTCGTCAAGCGCTACGGCTCGTTCACCGCGGTGGACTCGCTCTCGCTCACCGTGCCCCGCGGCACGCTCTTCGGCTTCCTGGGCCCCAATGGCGCCGGGAAGACCACGACGATGCGGATGATCGCCCAGATCCTGCGGCCGACGTCGGGGGAGATCCGGATCGCCGGACGACCCACCTGGGACCAGCCGCAGGCGATCAAGTCCATCATCGGCTACATCCCCGACCGGCCGTTCGTGTACGACAAGCTGACCGGCGCAGAGTTCATCCGCTTCGTCGCCGCGCTGTACGGACAGTCGGGGCCGGCGCTCGAGCGCCGCATGCTCGAGCTGCTGGAGCTCTTCGAGCTCACGCCGTGGAAGGACGAGCTCACCGAGTCGTACAGCCATGGCATGCGGCAGAAGCTGATCATCGCGAGCGCCTTCGCGCATCGTCCCGAGGTGATCGTCGTGGACGAGCCGATGGTGGGGCTCGACCCCAAGAGCGCGCGGCTCCTCAAGGACCTCTTCCGGCAGTTCGTCGACCGCGGCGGCACGGTGCTGATGAGCACGCACACCCTGGAGATCGCGGAAGGCATGTGCGACCGGATCGGCATCATTCAGGGGGGCCGGCTCATCGCCGAAGGCACCATGCAGGAGCTGCGCGCCCAGTCCGCCTCGGGCGACGAGAGCCTGGAAGAGCTCTTCCTCCGGCTCACCGGCGGCCTCCGCCCCAACACGCTCGATTCGATCTTCGATGCATGACGTGATTCCCGCGACCGCCCCCCGCCAGCCGGGGCTCGGCGCGGTGCTCGCGCCCAAGTGGCGGAGCGCGCTGGCACGCGCGCGCACGACGCAGCGCGGCCGGGGCGCGCGGCTGGTGCTGCTGCTCGGGGTCGGGGGGCTCTTCTGGACGGCAGCCTTCGGGATCAGCTACCGCGTGCTCCGCTACATCAGCGTGCAGCAGGACATCGGTTTCCTGATCGCCTCGAAGATGCTCGGGGTCATCCTCCTGGCGTTCGCCGCGATCCTGCTGCTGTCCAACCTCATCACCGCGCTCTCCAGCTTCTTCCTGGCGAAGGACCTCGACCTGCTGGTGGCGGCGCCGCTCCACTGGTTCCGCCTGTACGTCGCCAAGCTGCTGGAGACCGCGGCGCACTCGAGCTGGATGGTGGTGCTGATCGCGCTGCCGATCCTGACGGCGTACGGCATCGTGTACGACGGCGGAGTGCTCTTTCCCTTCGTGGCCCTCGCCGCCCTGATTCCGTTCGTCATCCTTCCCGCGGTCATCGGGTCGGCGATCACGCTGGTGCTGGTGAACGTCTTTCCCGCCCGCCGCGCGCGCGACCTGCTGAGCCTCGTGGCCATCGGCGCGGTGGGCGGGCTGGTGCTGATGCTGCGCGTCATGCGCCCCGAGCAGCTCGTCCGGCCGGAGGGCTTCGCGAGCCTCGTCGAATTCCTGGCGCTCCTGCGCGCACCGACCAATCCGTTTCTCCCGACCGAATGGGCGGCGGACATGATCATGAACTGGCTGCGGCACGTCGGGGATGCCCTGCCGATCACGCTGCTCTACACCACGGCCGCCGCGTTCATCATCATGGGCGGCTGGCTCCACGGCCGGCTCTTCCGGGAAGGGTACAGCAAGTCGCAGGAGGGCGCGGAGCGATTCGTCCGGGGCCGGCGGCTCGGATCCGTCGCCGGAACGCTGCTGCGGGGCGCCTCGGCGGAGCGACGGGAATTCCTCCTCAAGGACCTCCGCCTCTTCTTTCGCGACCCGACGCAGTGGAGCCAGCTGATCCTGCTCGGCGTGCTCGTCGTGGTCTACCTCTTCAACATCCGTTCGCTGCCCCTCTTTTCGGGGGAGCGGGTGCCGTTCTTCCTGATCACGGTCATCGTCTTCCTCAACCTCGGGCTCGCGGGCTTCGTGCTCTCCGCCATCGCCGCGCGCTTCGTCTTCCCGGCGGTGTCGCTCGAAGGCCGCCAGATGTGGCTCATCCACTCGAGTCCGCTCAGATTCAGCTCGCTGCTCTGGAGCAAATACTGGCTGGGCACGCTGCCGCTCCTCCTGCTCGCGCTGTTCATCACCGTCGCCACGAACCTGCTGCTCGAGGCCTCCGGCTTCATGATGGCGGTCAGCGTCGTCACGCTCGTGCTCTTCACCTTCGCGGCGAGCGCGATGGCGCTCTGCTTCGGGACCTACTATCCGAAGTTCGACACCGAGAACGCGGCGCAGATTCCGACGAGCTTCGGCGGGCTCGTCTTCATGATGAGCGCGATCACCCTCCTCGGGCTCGTGATCGCGATCGAGGCCGTGCCGGTGGGCGCCTACCTGCGGGCACGGCAGAACGGCGAAGCGCTGGGGTTCTCCGCCGAGCTCCTGGTGGCGGGGGCGCTGGTAGTCGGGCTCTGCGTCTCGGCCACCGTCATCTCTCTCCGCCTCGCGATCCGGCGGCTCGACACGCTCGAATCGTAGCGAGCGCTCGCCGCGCCTTTTTCCTCTCCCCTATGCGTAACGATGGTGCCGGTCAGGCGAGCGTGCGCGCCGACCTTGGGGCCGCTGTACCGCCATCCCATCCGGGAAGCGGCCACCCCAAGGAGGCCCCATGCGTCGCCCGCTCACGCTGCTGTTCCTGTTGTTCGGTGCCGCCTGCAGCACCGACCTGCCGACCACCGAATCCGACCTGAGTCTGGCCACCGCCAGCGCCGACCGCGCCCGGGAGGCGCTCGCGCGCCGGTTCGCCCGCGCGCTCGCGGACCCCGGCTTCCGTTCCACGGTGGGCGCCGCGCTCGCCGGCTCGCGCCATCCTGAAGGCAAGATCCATCTTGGCCGCTTCCTCCGCGCGGACGGCGGCCGCGCCGCCATGGCCCTTGGCGCGGAGCCGTCGGAAATCCATCGCGCCGAGGGCCTCGAAGCGTACTTCCCGGTGCCGGCGCATCGCGCAGCGTGGCGCGAAGGAGTCGAGCTCCTCGTCGGAACGATCGGCGCCGACACGGAGCACCCGGTGGGATTCGACCTCCGGGGCCAGCGCATCGCGCTGGATCCGGAGTCTCCTCCCGTGGCGCCCGTGCTCGCCGTGGTGCCCCTGGAAACCGATTTCGGGCCTGAGGGGAATGGAGTCGACGCGGCACAGGCGTGCGCCGGGTGCGACGACGGGGAGGGCAGCGTCGGCTCCGGCGGCGGCGGTTCGTCCGTGATCCCCGGGCTCTACCTCCGCACGAGCCATCTCCGGGAGTCGTTCGAGTCCTGGCTCAAGGGGAGTCCCGAGATCGAAGTCCTCGTGCTGGGCCAGAAAGGCGCCACCGATTCGCTCACGAAGTACCAGTGCGCGGGCAATTTCGCACCCGGCGCCTACTACTTCGACCAGAACTCGCTCGACTGGAGCGGCACGGCGCTCATCATGTCGCAGTCACAGATCGACGCCTACAACGCCCAGCATCCGGGCCAGGCCATGCGGCTCTTCTTCATGGAGGACGATGACACCTCCTGCGAAATTCGCGCGAACAACACCGACCTCCGCCAGCTGCTCACCAGCGTGGACTCGCTCGTCAAGGGATTCTCCGGCGGAAACGCCGAGGAGACGGTCACGGGAAAGGCGTTCCGTTATTACCGGGCAGCGCAGAAGCTGGTCAGCGTCATCGCCTCGGCCATCAAGACCAACGACGACCTGATCGGGAACGCCGTCGAGGACGTCACCACTTCGGAGCGGTATGCCGGCTACAACTGGATCCTCAAGGGGGCGGACGGCAGGACCAACGGCTACATCAAGCTCGAGATGCGCTGACCATCCGCGCACGCCGCTGCGCGAGGCCGGCACACCTCGGGATGCGCCGGCCTCGCCCGACCACCGAGCGATCGCCCGCGCCTGACGGTTCCGCAGGCACGGCACGAGTGGCCCGGGCCGGCGAACGGGCGGGCCTCACGCCAGGAAGGGCTCGCGGTGCCAGCGCCACACGGGTCCGTCCTCCGGATCCGCGATGTCTGCCGTATGCACGAACCCCAGGCGCGCGAGGAGCCGGGCCGAGGTGTTCAGGTCGGGGAGCGTATGCGCGCGGAGGACGCGGACGCCGGGCTGGCGGCTCGCCAGCATGCAGAGCGCCCGCGCCATCGCCGAGCCGATGCCCCGCCCTTCCCCGCCCGGAAACGTGAAATAGGCGATCTCGACGGCGCCCTCAGGATCCGGCCCTCCCTTGAATCCGCAGGTGCCCACCACGACTCTCGATGGCCCCTCCAGGGCAAGATATCCGCCCCAGGGCGGCCGGATTTCACCGCGTTCCTGGAACGCGGCCGAATTCGTTGCCACCGCCTGGACCAGTGCGGCGTGCGAGCCCAGATCGTACCCGGCGCGGCGGGCCGAGCCGACCGGGTCGGCCGCGAGCCGGCGGAAGTCCGCCGCGCCGAAGGCCAGGAGCTCGAGTTCGGGGCCCTCGCGCCCCGGCTCCGCCATCGCCCCTTCGCGGCCCCGATCGAAACCTCGGCCGCCTCTCTTCCGTCCCATTGCGATATACTCTCTCCGTATGGGCCGAATCGCCACCCCGAACCAGGAGCAGTTGCATGGCGACCTTGCGTCATAGCTCGACCTTCCTCGCTGGCCTCCTCGTTGCCGCCGCGCCGGTGGCCGCGCAGGAGTTCGGCGCCGCCGTCGCCGTCGCCGGGCGCGACGTCATCGTCGGACAGGCCTCGAACCAGTATGCCCCCGGTTACGTCTACGTATTCCGCGCCAATCCCCAGGGGGCATGGCGGGTCGCCTCGCGCTTTGCCGCTCCGGACTCCGCCCGCAATACCGGATTCGGCCGCCGCATCGCGGTGGATGGGAATACCATGCTGATCGCCGAGAGCCCGCTCGACAGCGCCTCGGCGGGCCGGGTTCATGTCTATGAGCGGAATCAGGCCGGCGCCTGGCGACACGCCGGGACGTTGACCCCGACGCCCGCCGCCAATGGAGACCGCGTCGGCCGCGGACTCGCGCTCAGGGGGAACATCGCCGTCGTGGGGGCCAGCCGAACCGACAGCATGCGGGGCGAGGCCTGGGTCTTCCGGAAGCAGGGCAACCAGTGGCGCCAGGAGGCACGCCTCCGTCCGGCCGACGTCGCGCCCGGCTCGGCGTTCGGGAACACCGTCGCGTTCGACGGCAACGTCATCGCCGTGGCGGCACAGCAGGCGGACTCGAACGCCGGCGCCGTCTACCTCTTCCGTGACAGTGCCGGGACGTGGAAGCAGGAACAGAAGCTCACGATCCCGGTGCAGCCCGCCTTTCGTCCGAACGCCCAGTTCGGCGCCTCGCTGCTGTTCCACGAAGGTATGCTGTACGTCGGCGCACCCGGCCTGACCAACTTCATGGGAGCGGTGATCCGCTTCACCCACGACACCGTGAACAATCGCTGGAACCCCGTCGGCGGCCTGCTCCCCTTCGACGCCACTCCGGGCGCGCAGTTCGGCACCACGATGACGATGATGGGGAACGAGCTCTGGATCGCTGCGCCTTTCGTGAACCAGGGGCGAGGACGCGTCTTCCGGTATGTGCGGGATACGTCCGGCAGCTTCACCAGGGCCACGAAAGTCGCGTATGACACCGCCGATGCGCAGGTGGCGTTCGGTGGCGTGCTCGCAGGCGCGGGCAATCTCGCGGCCGTCGGCATGACGAATGCGGACTTCGGCGAGGGCCGGGTCGCGATCCTCACCGTCGCGGCCAACGGCAGCGTCTCCCAGCGCACCGTCACCGGCGAAGTCTTCCGGCCG
Organism: Gemmatimonadota bacterium; assembly: GCA_050268825.1. Lineage (GTDB taxonomy): Bacteria > Gemmatimonadota > Gemmatimonadetes > Gemmatimonadales > GWC2-71-9 > CAMLLJ01. Next base: position 5,489 of record JBLNHD010000252.1, on the reverse strand, counting down.
GCGGCCGTCGCCGGGCGCGAGGTGAACTGCGCCTCGGGCAAGGCGAGCGAGTTCGGCTGCGAGAAGGTCAACCTCCTCGCCCTCCTTCCGGTCGCGGCAATGGGCGGGAAGCAGGGAACGCGGCTCAACGACGTCTGGGGCTGGACCGACCCGGAGAGCGGGAAGGAGTACGCCATCGTCGGCCGTTCCGACGGCACCTCGTTCGTCGACGTCTCGAATCCGAACCAGCCGCGCTACCTGGGCGACCTGCCGAAGACCGCGGGCTCTCCGTCCGCCGTCTGGCGCGACATGAAGGTCTACCGCAACCACGTGTACATCGTGGCGGACGGATCCCAGGCGCACGGCATGCAGGTCTTCGACCTCACCCGCCTGCGGCGCATCACGACACCCCAGACCTTCACGCCCGATCACCACTACACGCGCATCAACAGCGCGCACAACATCGTCATCGACACCACTGCGGGCTTCGCGTACATCGTCGGCGCGAGCTCGGGAGGCGAGACGTGCGGGGGCGGCCTGCACATGGTCAACATCAAGGACCCGAAGAATCCGAGCTTCGCGGGCTGCTTCCAGGACAAGGCGACGGGCCTTGCCAGTACGGGCTATTCGCACGATGCGCAGTGCACCGTCTACCACGGCCCGGACACGCGCTACACCGGGCGGGAGATCTGCATCGGCGCCAACGAGAACGCGATCAGCATTGCCGACGTGACCGACAAGCAGAACCCGGTGGCGGTGGGCCGCGGGACCTATCCGGACGTGGGCTACGCGCACCAGGGGTGGTTCAGCGACGACCACCGCTACTGGTACCAGGACGACGAGCTCGACGAGCTGCAGGGGAAGACCAAGGGCACCCGCACGATCATCTGGGACCTGCAGAAGCTCGACGACCCGGTCGTGGTCGGCCAGTACGAGGCGCCGGTCAACGCCAGCGACCACAACCTCTACATCGTCGGCGACCGGATGTACAACTCGAACTACACGAGCGGCCTCCGGGTGGTGGACATCAGCGACCGGACGAAGCCGCGGGAAGTCGGCTTCTTCGATACCGTGCCGGTCGGACCCGAGGCGCCGGGCTTCGGTGGGTCGTGGAGCAACTACCCGTTCTTCAAGAGCGGCACGATCCTCGTCACGAGCGGGAATGAGGGACTCTTCCTCGTGAAGGACCAGACCACCAACCTGACGCCATGATTCGCGCGCTCTGCGCCCTCGTGGCGCTCGCCTTCGGGGCCGCGTGTGCGGCCCCGGGGGCGACGCGCCAGACCCCCACGCCTGCCGGGACCGGCGTGGGGGTCCGGCTTTACGTCCCCAATCAGAACGACGCGTCGGTCACCATCCTCGATGCCGCCTCGGGCACGCTGCTCGCGACCATCGACCTGCGATCCGCCGGCTTCACGGCGAACGCGAAACCGCACGCCATCGTCGCCGAGCCCGACGGCTCCTCCTGGTACGTCTCGCTCATCGGCGACAACTTCGTCGCGAAGTTCGACGCGGAGAACCGCTTCGTCGGACGCGTCCCGATGGAAACGCCGGGCATGCTCGCGCTCGACCCGAAGCACGACCGCCTCTATGCCAGCCGCTCGATGACGGCGGTGAGCCCGCCGGCGAGCATCGGCGTCATCCGGCGGAGCGACATGCGGCTCATCGAGGAGCTCGACGTCCTCTTCCCCCGGCCGCACGCCATCGCGGCAGACACGGTCTCGGGGCGCGTGTACGTCTCCGGACTCGGGGACAACCGGATCGCCGTGGTGGACACGACAGGCCGGGTCGAGCTCGCGCAAGTCCCCGGCCCGCTGCATGCCTACGTCACGTTCGCCCTGTCGCCCGACGGATCGCGCCTCGCCGCCACGACCCAGCTGACCTCGAGCCTCATCGGGTTCGACGTGCGGAGCGGCCGTCCGGTGCAGGCCGCGTCGGTGCCGGTGCTGCCATTCGGCTATCAGGTGGCCTGGGCTCCGGATGGGCGTTCCATCTGGCTCGGAAACCAGCGGAGCGGCGCGGTGACCGAGGTGGATGCCCAGACCTGGGCGGTGCGGGGCGTCGTCCGGGATTCGGCCTTCGCGGAGCCGCACGGCGTCGTGGTCTCCCGCGACGGCGGCACGGTCTTCGTGTCGAGTCACGGCGTACAGACGGCGCCTTCGGCACCGACGCCGGCCGACACGATGCATGGCGGCATGCACGCTGGCGAGGGCGCAGCCCGCGGGGGTGGGACGCTCGCGCTCATCGATGCCGATTCCCGCGCGGTCCGCAAGGTGGTCCGGGTCGGGCGCTACGCGGTGGCGATCGATCTGGGCGGGGTGCGATGAGGGCGGCGCGCCTGCTCGCGCTTGCCATGGTGGCACTCGGATGCACGCCGCCCCCCGCCGCCACGCAGGCCCCGGCAGCCACCCACGCCCCGGCACCCTCGCTGCTTCCGGGCCTGGAGCGCCGCGTCGCTGCGATTCCTCTCGCGGACAGTGCCGGCCGGCCGTTCGCGCTCCCCTTCCTCGGCGGCCTCGAGCGGCCGCGGCCGCAGCTCGTGGACATCGACGCGGATGGCGATCTCGACCTCTTCGTTCAGGAATACACCAACCGGATGACGTTCTTCGAGCGCACCGGTTCCGCGGGTCAGGCGCAATGGACGTGGCGCACCGACACGTGGGAGAACCTCGCGATCGGCGACTGGAGCCGCTTCATCGATCTCGACGGCGATGGCGACCAGGACGTGCTCGCCGAATCCCCATACAGTTTCATCCGCTGGTACCGGAACGACGGCACGGCCCGCGAGGCCCGTTTCACGCTCGCCGCGGATACGCTGTACGACGTGCGCGGCGAGCCCATCTTCGCCGACCGGCAGAACATCCCGCAGCTCGCCGACCTCGACTGCAACGGCCGGATCGACCTCATGCTCGGGCGGGTGGACGGCACGATCACGCGGTTCGAGCTGCGGAGCATCGAGGGAAATGCCCCGCGCTTCGGCTTCATTACCGACCGCTTCGAGGGCATCCAGATCCTCGGCGGGGACGCGACGCCGGGCGGCCCGCCGCCGATGCCCATTCCGGGCGCGGGCGGCATTACGCCGAGCCTGCACGGCGCCAACACGATGGCGCTCGTGGACCTCGACCGCGATGCCGACCTCGACATCCTCTGGGGCGACTTCTTCGAGCCGGGCCTCCTCTGGATCCGGAACGACGGAGGCTGCAGTGCGCCCTCGATGCGCCAGGCGCCCGTCCCGTTTCCCGTGGGTGACCCGATCCGAACAAGCGGCTACAACGCTCCGACCCCGGGAGACGTCGACGGCGACGGGGACCTCGACTTCCTCGTCGGGGTGCTCGGCGGGGCGTACAATCCGACGCGCACGTCGCGCGACAATCTCTACCTGCTGGAACAGACGACGCCGCGCACCTTCACCGTCCGTACCACGCGCTACCTCGACGGCTTCGACCTCGGCAGCGAGACGGCGCCCGCGCTCGTCGATCTCGACGCCGACGGCGACCTCGACATGCTCGTCGGCAACAAGATCGAACCGGACGGAGACGTGGCCGGCCTTTACCTGCTCGAGAATGTCGGGTCGGCCCGCGCTCCCTCTTTCCGGATGCGCTCCCGGCTGGCGGTGGGCCCTGCCTACCACTACGCCCCCGCGCTCGGCGACCTCGACGGCGATGGCGACCCGGACCTCGTCCTCGGCACCTGGCGCGACGCGCTGCTGTACTACCGGAACGACGGCACCCGGACGGAGCCGCGGTTCGTGCTCGCCGACTCCCTTCTCGCGCAGCTCTCGCGCGGGAGCCACGCGTCGCCCACGCTGGGCGATCTCGACGGCGACGGCGACCTCGACCTCATGGTGGGCGAGGCGTCGGGCACCATCAACCAGTTCCGGAACGACGGCACCCGCTCGGCGCCAAGGTTCACGCTCGTCACCGACGAGTGGAACGGCCTGCAGGAGGGGCGGCGCACTGCGCCGAGGCTCGTCGACCTCGACGGCGATCGCGACCTCGACCTCGTGATCGGTACCGAGGGGGGCGTGCCGATCCTCTTCCGTAACACCGGCTCGCCGCGGGAGGCGGCATTCACGCGCGAGCGCGAGGCACGGGCCTGGCCGGCGCTGTCGGTACCGGCGTTCGGGGATCTGAACGGGGACGGGGCGGTCGACGCCGTGCTCGGGAACGCGGCGGGAGGGCTGCTGCACTTCGAGGGCGGGGGAAGATAGCGGCGCGGGGAACTGCCGATGCGGACGCGGGACCTGCCGGTCGAAGTGAACTCGCCGGCAGGTCCCGCGTCGCTTTCCGACCCTCCATGCTACGGGGTCAGCGGCTGCTTCGCCTCCAGCTTCGCGGACCAGAGCCCCGAGTTGAAGTCGGTGAAGAGGATGTGCCCCTTCCACGGCATGGCGTTCATCACGAACGATGCATTCGGCGTGAAACCCTGCGGATCGAACGGCTTGTAGACCGCGATCTCGCGCCGCTGGTCCGCGAGGTTGCCCACCAGCTCGCCCGACACGTCCACCACCCGGAGCCCGCCGTCGTAGTAGGCCTGGTACATCACGTCGTCCTCGACGATGATGTCGTGCGAGCCGAACTCCTCCTGATGGTACTTCGCGATGTTCCGCGGATTGCGCGGGTCGGTGAAGTCGATGATGTGCGTGTACCCGGCCGACGTCTGCGGCACGCCGCCCTTCTCCGGATTGGTGGCGCTGAGTCCCTGGAGGTAGTTCGTTCCCTCCCAGACCCGGCCGGAGCGCGACATGATCTCGTCGCCGAGGAAGAGGTAGACCTTGCCGGTCGACTTCTGGTGGTACGGATAGATCTCGTGCGTGGCGCCGCTCGTCGTCGGGTACGTGGCGATCAGCACCGGCTTCTCGATGGTGCCACCGTACTTCCCGTTGCCGACGTCCACCGCCACGACGCCGGTGCCCCACTCCGAGGAGTACGCGATCCCGTCATGGACCCACACGTCGTGCACGCGCGACTGCGGATGGTCATACTCGCTCACGTACTTCGGGTTGTAGATGTCGCGCACGTCCACGATCACGTACTTGTCGCCGCCCGAGATGGCGAAGAGATAGTCGTTGGTGGCGAACATGTTGTGGACGCCGCCGGTGAGCTGCTCGGTGAACGTGGCGGCGATCTTCGGATGTGCCGGATTGGCGAGGTCGAGGATCACCACGCCGTTGACGCGGTTCGACGCGCCCTCCCGCGAGAGCACGCCGTAGCGCCCGTCCGGCGAGACGGTCACGTCGTTGATGATGCGCGCATCCACCTTGATCGAGTCGGACCGCACCGGATTGCCGAGGTCGGTGATGTCCATGACATAGGCCCACCCGTCCCCGCCCCAGGTGCCCACGAGGGCGTAATCGCGCCCGTCCCTGGCGGTCCAGGGCCAGAAGTCCGACGTGTGCACGTGCGTGATCGAGCCACGGCCGGTGACGTTGATCCGGCGGCGCGCGTCGCGCGGCCGCACTTCGAGCACGCTGCGCGCGGAGGCCGTGCCGGCCGAGGCGAGGAGGGTGT
>JBLNHD010000251.1:0-2919 GCA_050268825.1 Gemmatimonadota bacterium | reverse complement strand
ATGCCCGCACGCGCGCAGGCCAGTACGCCGAAGGATGCGGCGGTCGGACGCGCCGGTACCCCGGGTGTCGCCGGCGTCTGGGGGGAGGGGTCGAAGGAATCCCCCGCCACGGTCCCGACGGCCGAGGCGGAGATCGAGCACGGGTCGATCGTGATCGCCGCGATCACCAGCTGCACGAACACCTCGAACCCCGCCGTGATGCTCGCAGCGGGACTCGTGGCGAAGAAGGCCGTCGAGCGCGGCCTCGACCGGAAACCGTGGGTCAAGACGAGCCTGGCACCCGGGTCCAAGGTCGTCACCCGCTATTACGAGAAGTCCGGCCTCGGGAAGTACCTCGACCAGCTCGGCTTCCAGACGGTCGGCTACGGCTGCACCACCTGCATCGGCAACTCGGGTCCGCTTCCCGAGAACATCGCCGAGCAGATCCAGCAGCGCGACCTCGTCGCGGTGTCGGTCCTCTCGGGCAACAGGAACTTCGAAGGCCGCATCAACTCGGACGTGCGCGCCAACTACCTCATGTCGCCGCCGCTGGTGGTGGCCTATGCGCTCGCCGGCCGCATCGACGTGGACCTCGTCAACGAGCCGCTCGCGGAGGACCGCCTTGGCAAGCCCGTCTACCTGCGGGACATCTGGCCGACGCGCGCCGAGGTGGACCAGGTCATGCAGGAGGCGGTGCGTTCGGAAATGTTCAAGGAGACCTACGCCGAAGTCTTCGCGGGCGACGAGCGCTGGAACTCGATGCCGGTGCCCGACGGTGACCATTTCGCCTGGGAGCCGGCATCCACGTACGTGCGGCAGCCGACCTATTTCGACGGCATGCCGGAGCATCCGCCCGCGCACGTCTCCGAGATCGGCGGCGCGCGCGCGCTCCTCCTGCTCGGCGATTCGATCACCACCGACCACATCTCGCCGGCCGGCAGCATTCGCCGCAAGTCGCCGGCGGGCGATTACCTCGTCGAGCACGGCGTGGAGCCGAAGGAGTTCAATTCCTACGGCTCACGCCGCGGCAACCACGAGGTCATGGTCCGCGGCACGTTCGCCAACGTGCGCATCCGGAATCTGCTCGCGCCCGGCACCGAAGGCGGGTTCACCACCTACTTCCCGACCGGCGAGGTGCTGAGCGTCTTCGACGCCGCGGAGCGCTATGCGAAGGATGGGACGCCGCTGCTCGTACTCGCCGGGAAGGAGTATGGCTCCGGCTCGAGCCGGGACTGGGCCGCGAAAGGTCCGTACCTGCAGGGGGTCCGCGCGGTCATCGCGGAGAGCTACGAACGGATCCACCGCTCGAACCTCGTCGGCATGGGCATCCTGCCGCTGCAATTCGCCCCCGGCGAGTCGGCCGCATCGCTCGGGCTCACCGGCCAGGAGGTCTTCGACATCGCGGGCGCGGCCACCGCGATCGAAGGGGGCTTTCGCGACGGCCGGACGGTTCAGGTCTCGGCCCGGAGCGGCAAAGGCCAGGCGATCGTCTTTCACGCGATGATCCGCATCGACACGCCACAGGAGGTGCTCTACTACCGGCACGGCGGCATCCTCCAGTACGTGCTGCGGCAGCTTCTCCACGGCCGCGAGAAGGCAGATGCGATCTCCGGCGGCATCGCCGTGGGCCAACCGAACCGGCCGGCCAACGACAGGAAGGTGACCGAGGGCTCCGTCGAATCATTTCCGGCCAGCGATCCGCCGGCCTACTAGTTCTCGAACGGGAAGGCGACATGCATCTCGATCTGCCGCATCTCACCTGGTCGGGGCCGCCGATCGACGACGAGGCAATCCTGGCGCGGGTCCCCGAGCCACTGGCGGCGGCGCTCCGTGCGCGCAACGGCTGCATCGCCTATCGGGGCGGCTTCCACGTGCGGGGGGCCTGCCGGGAGCCGGCGTGGCACAGCCTTCGGGCGGCCTGGGAGGGGCCGGAGGCGTTTCACGTGCTGTACGAAGAGGTGCTCGACACGGACGTGCCCTTCGCCGAGGACGGGCTGGGCGATCAGTTCCTCCTGCGGGGCGCGGAGGTATGGCACCTCTGGGCCGAGACGGGTGAGATCGAGGCGAAGGCGCCGACGCTCGAGGCGTTCTTCAGCGAGCTCACCGCCAACGCGACCGACATCCTCTCGCTCGAGCCGGTGATGGCGTTCCTCGACGCCGGGCAGGAGCTCAAGCCGGGGCAGCTCCTCATGGCGTATCCGCCCTTCTGCGTATCCCAGTCGGACCAGGGCGTCACGCTCACCGCGATCAGCACGGCGGAGCGGCGCGAGTTCCTCGCCACGATCGCGCGGCAGATCCACGACCTTCCGGACGGCGCCGAGGTGCAGTTCAAGGTGGAAGGCTAGGACGGTCCGCCGTGCCGGATTCCGCCGTGCGCCGCACGCGGCTCGTCTTTCATCTCATCTTTCATACCCACTGGGACCGCGAGTGGTACCTGCCACGGGCCGCGTTCACCGCGCGGCTCGTGCCGGTGGTGGACTGGCTCATCGACGCGCTCGAGCAGGACGAGGCCTTCCGGACCTTTCTGCTCGACGGGCAGACGGTGCTGCTCGAGGACTACCTTCGCGTGCGCCCGGAGCAGGCGGCACGGGTGCATCACCTCGTAGCAACCGGCCGGCTGGCAACGGGTCCCTGGTACGTCCTGGCCGACGAGCTCATCCCTTCCGGCGAGTCGCTCATCCGCAACCTCCTCCTCGGCTCGTCCGCGAGCCGCCGCCTGGGGCGGCGGCTCGAGGTGCTGTACTCTCCCGATGCCTTCGGGCATCCCGCGGTGTGGCCACAGCTGGCGGCGCAGTTCGGCATCGCGCACGGCGTGCTCTGGCGAGGTCTCGCGCCGGCGCTCGACGACGGCGACCTCTTCCGCTGGGCAGCGCCCGATGCGAGCGAGGTGCTCCTCTATCACCTCCCGCGGGACGGGTACGAGATCGGCAGCGCGCTCCC
>JBLNHD010000250.1:0-10893 GCA_050268825.1 Gemmatimonadota bacterium | reverse complement strand
GCGTTCTCCTCATTCCCCAGCCGATTGAAGATGATCCGCTGAATGGCCCAGAGCAGGTAGGCGGCGGCGAAGATCACGCCCGTGGTGGCGATTCCCGTGGCCCACGGGTGCGCCTCGAAGCTGCCGAGGAGGACCAGGAATTCGCCGATGAACCCGTTGAGCCCGGGGAGGCCGATCGACGACAGCGCCACGAGCGTGAGGATCAGGCTGAACACCGGAACGACCCGCGCAATCCCTCCGAAATCCGCGATCTCGCGCGTGTGCCGGCGCTCGTAGAGCATGCCGATGAGGAAGAAGAGCGCACCGGTGGAAATCCCGTGGCTGATCATGATCATCAGCGCGCCCTGCGTGCTCTGCAGCGTGCCGCCCCAGAGCCCGAGCATCACGAAGCCAAGGTGGCTCACCGACGAGTAGGCCACCAGCTTCTTGAAGTCCGGCTGCACCATGGCCACGAGCGCGCCGTAGATGATGCCGATCACGGCGAGCACCACGATCAGCCCGGAAACGAAGGGGCTCATCGCGACGTCCGGGAAGAACGGCACGGCGAACCGCAGGAACCCGTACGTGCCGATCTTGAGCATCACGCTCGCCAGGATCACCGATCCCGCCGTCGGGGCTTCGACGTGCGCGTCGGGGAGCCAGGTGTGGAAGGGAAACACCGGCACCTTGATCGCGAATGCGAGCGCGAAGGCTGCGAAGAGCCAGGGCGCGAGCGTGCCGGCCGCCCCGGCATTCGCCAGCAGGTGTTCGTAGCTGAACGAGAGCGTGCCCGTCGCGGCGAAGACCTTCCACACGAGCACGAGGATCGCGACCAGCATGAGCAGCGACCCGAGGAAGGTGTAGATGAAGAACTTGATCGCCGCGTAGAGCCGGTTCTTGCCGCCCCAGATCCCGATGATGAAGTACATCGGGATGAGCATCAGCTCGAAGAAGATGTAGAAGACGAAGAGGTCGAGCGCGATGAAGCACCCGATCAGCCCCGCCAGCAGCGCGAGGAGGAGGGCGTAGTAGCCGCGCTCGCGCTGGGTGATGTAGTTGTAGCTGCCAAGCACGCTGAGGGGCCCGAGCATCGTCGAGAGCAGCACCATGAACAGCGTGATCCCGTCGAGGCCCGTCCGGTAGCTGATGCCCCACCGCGGGAGCCACTCCGCCGCCGTGACGTACTGCATGCCCGCCGCCGGATCGAAGTGCCACCAGAGCCCCACAGAAACAACCGCTTCGAGGAGCGTCACCGCAAGTGCGACGTGCTTCACGCTCCGCTCCGGCACCGCCAGGAGGAGCAGCACGCCGGCGAGCGGGATGAGCACGAGCGCGTGGAGGATCCACTGGCCGTAGCCGACCGAGTTCAGAAAGTCGTTCATCGCCCGGTCACCGTGCCATGACGCGCAGGATCCAGAGCGCGCCGATGAGGAAGAAGACCACGTAGAGGCCTACCTGGCCGGTCTGCAGCAGGCTGCCGGCGCGTCCCAGCACGTTCCGCGAGAGCCACGCCGGCCCGTTCACGCCCGCGCCGTCGATCAGGCCCTTGTCCACGCCGCGCCAGAGGATGTTCCGCGAGAGCCAGACGAGAGGCCGCACGACCACCGCGTCGTACACCTCGTCCACCCAGTACTTGTTGAAGAGCACCCGCCCGAACCCGCGCTCGGCCGGGGCCTCGCGCGCGGTGGGAATCGGCCGCGCCAGCGTCCGGCGGAAGCCGAGGAGGAGCCCGATGAGGCCGACGGCCACCGCCGCGCCGATCAGGTAGTACTCGGTGGCCCCGTGCGGAAGTTCCACCGTCAGGAACCGCTCCGCCGGCGCCGTCACGGGCTCGAGCCAGTGCGCGAGCGCGTGGTTGCCGCCGACGAACGCCGGCAGGTTGATGAGGCCCCCGACGGCGCTCAGCACGCCGAGCACGACCAGCGGTCCGGTCATGACCCAGGGCGCCTCGTGCAGGTGCGCCCGCTCCCCTTCTCCGGTCCGGTTCTCGCCGTGGAAGGTCATCGCCATGAGGCGCGCCATGTAGAAGGCGGTGACGAGCGCGGCGGCGAGGGCCATCGCATAGAACACGTAGTAGAGCGGCTCGTCCGCGCCGCGCGCGAACGCGGCGGCAAGGATCTCGTCTTTCGAGAAGAAGCCCGAGAGGAGCGGGAACCCGGCGATGGCGAGCGTCGCGATCCACATGAGCGCCCAGGTCCACGGCAGGTAGCGCCGGAGCCCGCCCATGTTCCGCATGTCCTGCGCATCCTCGTGCGAGTGCGTGGCGTGATACGCGTGGTGCATCGCGTGGATCACGCTGCCCGAGCCGAGGAAGAGGAGCGCCTTGAAGAAGGCGTGCGTGACGAGGTGGAAGACGCCGCTCACGTACAGCCCCGTGCCCACGCCGAGGAACATGTAGCCGAGCTGCGAGACCGTGGAGTAGGCGAGCACCTTCTTGATGTCGTACTGGCGGAGGCCGATCGTGGCCGCGAAGAGGGCCGTCAGCGCGCCGACGCCGGCCACCACGAGGCTCGCGACGTCCGACATCGCGAAGAGCACGCTCGAGCGGGCCACGAGATAGACGCCGGCCGTGACCATCGTGGCCGCGTGGATCAGCGCGGACACGGGGGTCGGGCCCGCCATCGCGTCCGGGAGCCAGGTATAGAGCGGGATCTGCGCCGACTTGCCGGTGCAGCCCAGGAACATGAAGAGGGTGATCGCCGTGATCAGACCGGTATTGGCGAGCTGCGGATTGGCCGAGGCCCAGGCCACCACGCCGGTGAAGTCGAGCGTGCCGGCCGCCGCCCAGAGGAGGAACATGGCGATCAGGAACCCGAAATCACCGATCCGGTTCACGATGAACGCCTTCTTCCCCGCGTCCGCGTTCGCCTTCTCGTTGAACCAGAAGCCGATCAGCAGGTAGGAGCAGAGGCCCACGCCCTCCCACCCGATGAACATCACGGGGTAGCTGGCGCCGAGCACCAGCACGAGCATGAAGACGACGAAGAGGTTGAGGTACGCGAAGTAGCGCGCGTAGCTCGCGTCGGCGCGCATGTACCCGACGCTGAAGATGTGGATCAGGCTGCCTACGCCGGTCACGACCAGGAGCATCACGGCGGACAGGCGGTCGAGCTGGAGGGCGAGCTCGAGCTGCAGGCTGCCGACCGGGATCCAGGTCCAGAGGCGCTGCACCACCGGTGATTCCAGGTGCGCCTGGCCGAGCTCCAGAACGGCCGCAAGCGCCACGGCGAACGCGCCGATGAGGACGGCCGGGCCCACGAACGAGACGAGGCCCTTGGCCTGCGGCCGCTTGAGCGACAGCCACCCGTTGACCAGGAACCCGGCGAACGGCAGGGCGATCGTGAGCCAGAGCAGCGACATCGGGCCGCCGGCGGCGGCGGCGTGCGGGGCGGCTGTGGCGATGGATTGCGTCATCAGCCCCTGAGCAGGTTGATGGTCTGGAGGTCCACGGTCTGCCTGTGGCGGAAGATGGCGAGGATGATCGCGAGACCGACCGCCGCCTCGGCGGCCGCCACGGTCATCACGAAGAAGACCATGATCTGGCCGCTGACGCCGTGCAGCTGCGCAAAGGCGATGAATGCGAGATTCACGGCGTTGAGCATCAGCTCGACGCACATGAAGAGCACGATGGCGTTCCGGCGGAGGAGGACGCCCGCCACGCCGATGGTGAAGAGGATGGCGCTCAGCGCGAGCGACGGGCCGAGAAACGGGGCCTCGGGCATCAGATCCTCCGCTTCGCGAGCACGACCGCGCCCACCAGCGCGGCGAGGAGCAGGATCGAGGTGATCTCGAAGGGGACGAGGTACTGCTGGAACATGGGACCCGCCACCGCGCCGACCACGCCCCGGGCCTCCGTCTCCCGCACCGCCAGCGCCCCCCCCGGGAACATCGTCGCCGCCGCCGCGGGCGCCTGCGCGATCTCGGCCGCGAGGCGCGCCGGCGTATACCGCCAGAGGGCGATGAGCTCGATTACGAGCAGCCCCGAGATCGCGACGGTGGCCGCGATGCCCGACGGCCCGCGCATGTCCTTCCCGGCGGTGCCGAGGTTGAGCAACATGACCACGAACAGGAAGAGGACCAGCACCGCGCCGACGTACACGAGGATCTGCAGGATTCCGATCAGCTGCGCGTTCAGCAGGATGAAGATCGCCGCGAGCGAGAACATCGTGGACATGAGCCACATCGCCGAGGCCACCGGGCTCCGCTGCAGCACGCACATCGCCGCGCCGAGCACCGCGGCGGCGGCGAAGAGATAGAAGACGAACGTTGCCATCACTCGCCCCGCGGGTCGCTGGGGTCCCAGAGCGCCGACACGGGGTGCGTCTGCGCCTGGAGCCGCTCGAGGTCGTAGACGAACCGGTCGCGGCTGTACTCCGAGTTCTCGTAGTGCTGCCCGACGTGGATGGCCTCCTCGGGGCACACCTCCTGGCAGTAGCCGCAGAAGATGCAGCGGAACTCGTCGATCTCGTAGATCAGGGGATAGCGGTTCCCCTGCTCGTCCTCCCCCGGCACCAGCTTGATGCAGTTGGAGGGGCAGATCTGGGGACAGAGCCCGCACGCGACGCACTTGGACCGGCCCTGCTCGTCGGTCAGCATGCGGTGCGTGCCGCGCCAGCGCGGCGAGAGGGACCAGGTGCCGCGCTCGTCGCGCGTGCCCTTCTCCTCCGGGTACTGCATCGTCACCTTCGGCTCGAACATGTGCTTGAAGGTGAGCGCGAGCCCCTTGAGCGTGGCGCGCACGTAGCTCACCTGCCGCTCGGGCCGCTTGAGAACCTTGACGCCGATTGCCATCAGCCGGTCACCGTGGCGCGCTCGCGCCCGACGAGTGTGGCGTCCGCGGCGGCGCGCCCCCGGCGGGGGCGGCGCGCTTCCGTGCCGGAGACGATGCTGCCGCGGTCGAGCCCGTAGAACACGAGCACCGCGAGGACCACGTTGAAGCCCAGGAGCCAGAACGCCCGCGTCCGCAAGTCCGTGATGCCCAGCGGGCCTTCGAGCACCCAGATCGCGGTCGCGGTGAGCATGATGTACGCGAGGGCCACGGGAAGGAGGAACTTCCACCCGAGCGCCATCAGCTGATCGTACCGGAACCGCGGGAGCGTCCAGCGGATCCACATGAAGAAGAAGATCCAGAAGAACGTCTTGCCGAAGAAGAAGAGGTGGCTCGCGAGCACCGCGAGCACCGTCCCGCTCTCGTCCCAGTTGGTGAACGGGATGTCCCACCCGCCGAGGAAGAGCGTGGCGACCATGGCGCTCACCGTCACCATGTTCGCGTACTCCGCGATGAAGAACATCGAGAACTTCATCGCGCTGTACTCGCTGTGGTATCCGGCGATGAGCTCCGACTCCGCCTCGGGAAGGTCGAACGGCAGGCGGTTCGTCTCGGCGAAGCCCGAGACGAGAAAGATGAAGAACGCCACGAAGAGCGGCCCGACGAACCAGAGCGAGAGCTGCTGCTCCGCGATGATGGCGGTGAACGACACGTTGCCCGCGAGGAGCAGCACGGGAATCAGGCTCATCCCCATGGCGACTTCGTAGGAGATCATCTGCGCCGTGGCGCGCAGGCCGCCGAGGAGACTGTACTTGCTGTTCGAGGACCAGCCGGCCAGGGCGATGCCGTAAACGCCCATCGAGCTGATCGCGATCACGAAGAGAAATCCGATCGGCAGGTCGGCCACGACCATGGGCATCCGGCCCTCGTGCACGAAGCGCCCGAGAAGCGGCAGCGAAAAGTCGAAGTTGAGCTCGAGCGGCGCCGCGAAGGGAATCGCCGCCGAGAGGGTGAGCGCCGGAATGAACGCCATCGCCGGGGCGAGGAGGAAGAGCACCCGGTTGGACAGCGCCGGCTTCGTCTCTTCCTTGATGATGTTCTTGAGGCCGTCGGCCACCGGCTGGAGGAGACCGGCCCAGCCGACGCGGTTCGGGCCGCGCCGGTTCTGCATCCAGGCGGACACCTTCCGCTCCATGAGCGTGAGGAGCGCCACGCCGACCAGGACCACCGTGAAGACCACGAGCATCTTCACGATCGTCACGAGGAGGAAGCCCTTCATCTCCGGGCTCATCGCGCCGCTCCCGCCGCCGCGCCAAGGCGCCGGCCACTGAAGCCGAGATCGCCGTGCCGGACGCCTGCGAAGGCGTCGAACGCCGCCGCCACGAGGTCGAAGGCCTCGGAGGCCGTCGACGGTGCGTCACGATCCGGCCCCTGCCCTGCCAGCACCTCGCCGGCCACCCACCATGCCGGCCGCGCCATCCCGGGCGCGGGGCGCGCCTGGTGATACCGCTGCGCCCGATGATCGCGATTCACGTAGACGCCGTTCTCCTCGGCCATGGACGTGACGGGGAGGACGAGCTCCGCGCGGCGGTCCACCCCCGTGATGACGGTGCCCAGGATCACGAGCGCGCCCGTGGCGCCGGACAGCGCGCGCTCCTCGTCTTCGGAGAGCTGCACGTCCAGCAGCAGGACGAGGTCGGCGGTCGCCGCCGCGCGAAGGGCGTCTCCCCATTCCGGCCCGTAGCCAAGGAGGGCCGCACCGTGGAGGTTGGGGACCCGCTCGCGGCGGAGCGCCAGATCGGGGACCCCTTCGAGCGGCGCTTCGTCGCCGAGCGGCACGCGGATCGCGGCCGTGACGGCACCGCTCCGCGCCAGCCGGCGGACCAGCCCGAGAGACTCCACCGACGCGCGGCCCGTTGCGAGGATCACCGTCGACGCCGCCTTCGCGACGCGGGAGCCGAGGGCATCGAGCGCCACGTCCCAGTCCACCGCCACGTGCCGCTCGCCCTGGCGCAGGAGCGGGGCCTCGATCCGGTCCCCCCGGTTCATCCAGCGGTAGTCGAGGCGCCCGTAATCGCACATGAAGTGGCGGTTCACCTCGAGGTTCGGACGGGGCCGGAGGCGCACCACCACGTTGTCGCGCGTCTCGAGCGACATGTTGCACCCCTGGGTGCACCCTGGGCAGATGCTCGGCGTCTTGTCGAGGTCCCAGGCCCGCGCCTTGTGGAGGAAATCCTTCGAGATGAGCGAACCGACCGGGCAGAGGTCCACCACGTTCCCCGACCACGCGTGGTCGAGGGCCTGGTCCGGCGAGATGCCGATGAAGGCCCGGTCGCCCCGCTCGCTCACGTTGAGCACCGGCGCTTTCGCCACGTCGTCCATGAACCGCACGCAGCGCGTACAGAGGATGCAGCGGTTGGCGACGTAGAGCACGTCCGGCCCGAACTCCTCCACCGGATTGTACCGCTTGGCGTACTCGGCGTACCGCGTCCCCGCACGGCCTTCCTGGAAGACGTAATCCTGCAGCTCGCACTCGCCGGCCTGGTCGCAGATCGGGCAGTCGAGCGGATGGTTGATCAGGAGGAACTCGAGGACCCCCTCGCGCGCCTTCTTCGCGACGGGGCTGTTCACGTGCACCACCTGGCCGTCGGTCACGGTCGTGACGCAGGCCGGCAGGAGCTTCGGCGCCTTCTCGACCTCCACGAGGCACATGCGGCACACTGCCGGCGACGGCAGCGACGGGTGATAGCAGTAGTGCGGGATCAGGATCCCGGCCTGCTTCGCCGCCTCGATGATGGTCATCCCTTTCGGGACGCTCACCGTGGCGCCCTCGATCGTCACGCTCACCAGCTCGTCAGCCATGCGTTGCGTATCCGGCGTCACAGTGCGGTTGCGAGAGCCGGGCGCCGCGCGCCCGACATGTAGGCCTCGAATTCACCACGGAACTTCTGAATCCCGCTGACGATGGGGGCCGCGCAGGAGTCGCTCAGCACGCAGATCGTCTTGCCGGTCATCTGCTCCGACAGGTCCAGCAGCAGCTGGAAGTCGCTGTCCTTGCCCTTGCCCGCCAGGATGCGCTCGAGGATGCGCGTGGTCCACGCGGTGCCCTCCCGGCACTGCGTGCACTGGGCGCAGCTCTCGTGCGCGTAGAACCGGGCAAGGCGCCAGATCTGGTAGACCATGTCGGCACTGTCGTCCATGACGATCATGCCGGCCGAGCCGAGCATGGACCCCTTCTCCACGAGGCCCTCGTAGTCGGTGATGCAGTTTTCCGCCTCGTCGGCGGTCATGATGGGCACCGAGGAGCCGCCCGGGATCACGGCCTTGAGCGTGCGCCCCGGGCGCATCCCGCCGCACATGTCGTAGATCAGCTCCTTCATCGGCGTGCCCATCGTGATCTCGTAGTTGCCGGGCCGCTGCACGTGGCCGCAGACCGAGACCAGCTTGGTGCCGGTGCTCTTCGGATTCCCGAGGCAGAGGCCCCGGTAATAGGTGGCGCCCTGCAGGATGATGTACGGCGTGGCGGCCAGCGTTTCGACGTTGTTGATCGTCGTGGGCATCCCGAAGAGGCCCGCCACGGCGGGGAACGGCGGCTTGATCCGGGGATTGCCGCGCTTGCCCTCGATCGAGTTCATCATGGCGGTTTCTTCGCCGCAGATGTAGGCGCCGGCGCCGCGGTGCAGCGTGATGTCGATCCGGTGGCCCGACCCGAGCGCGTTCCCGCCGAGGACGCCGTTGGCGTACGCCTCGCGGACCGCCTCGGTCATGATGGCCCACGGCTCCGTGAACTCGCCCCGGATGTAGATGTAGCAGCGCTCCGCGGCGATGGCGTACGCCGCAAGGGCGCACCCTTCGATCAGGCCGTGCGGGGTCCAGCGCATGATCTCCCGGTCCTTGAACGTGCCGGGCTCCGATTCGTCGGCGTTGCACACGAGGTAGTGCGGCTTGCCGTCGTCCTTGGGCATGAAGGACCACTTGAGGCCCGTCGGGAAGCCGGCACCACCGCGGCCGCGCAGGCCCGAGGCCTTGACCTCCTCGATGAGCGCCTCGCGCGACATCCCGAGCGCCTTCCGCAGCCCCTGGTAGCCGCCGCGGTCGACCCAGCCGGCGTAGGTGCGCGCGCCGGGATCGCCGAAGTACCGGGAGAGGAGGACCGTTTCCTTCGGGTGACTCGGATGCGGGTAGCCCATCAGCGATACCTCTCCAGCAGCGCCGGGACGGTGTCGGGAGTGACGCTCTCGATGAAGTCGTCGTCGATCAGGACGGGCGTCGCGAACCCGCAGGCGCCGAGGCACTCCACCTCGATCACGGTGAAGCGGCCGTCGGGGCTCGTGGCGCCGAGCTCGCCGCATCCGCTCTGGCGGAGAATGGCCTGCATCGTCTCCTCCGCGCCGCAGAGCCCGCACGGCGAGGTGGTGCAGACCTGGATGAAGTGCCGCCCCACCGGGTGCGTGTGGTACATCGTGTAGAACGTCACGACCCCCTTCACGTACGCCGGCGTGAGCCCGAGCACCTCGGCCACCTCGCCGATCGCCTGCTCGCTGATCCACCCGCGGCGCTCCTGCACCATCCAGAGCGCGGGGAGCAGCAGCGCCTGCTTCGTCGGGTACTCGCTGAAGCGGCGCTCGAGCTCGGCGAGCGCCTCGCCGACGAACACCGGTTCGTGGATCGCTTCCGCAGGATGCCCGTGGGCGGCGCTCACCGGTCCACCTCCCCCATGACGATGTCCACGCTCGCGTTGATCGCGATCACGTCGGCCAGGAGCTCCCCCTCGCACATCTTCGGCAGCGCCGACAGGTTGATGAATGCGGGCGGGCGGATCCGCCAGCGCACCGGCTTGGAGGTGCCGTCCGACACGAAGTAATAGCCGAGCTCGCCCTTCGGGTTCTCGATCCCGAAGTACGCCTCGCCGACCGGCGGCTTGATGCCTTCCATGACCTGCTTGAAATGGTAGATCATGGCTTCCATGTCGCTCATCGCGCGGGACTTGGGCGGGAGGATGACGCGCGGGTCGCTCACGTTGATCGGGCCCGGCCGCAGCTTGTCGAGCGCCTGCTCGAGGATGCGGGTGGACTGCCGCATTTCCTCCATGCGGACGAGGTAGCGGTCGTAGATGTCTCCGTGCTCGCCGACCGCGACGTCGAAGTCGTACTCCTCGTAGCCCAGGTACGGCCGATCCTTGCGCACGTCGTAGTCCACGCCGCTCGCGCGAAGCATCGGCCCGGAAAGCGAGTAGTTGATCGCCTCCTCGCGCGTCATGACCCCGACCCCCTGCGTCCGCCCGATCCAGATCCCGTTCCGGGTGAACATCGTGTCCACTTCGGTGAGGGTGGCCGGGAAGGTGCGGCAGAACTCGCGGAGGCCAGCTTCCCACCCCTCCGGGATGTCGGCCATCATCCCGCCGACGCGCGTGACACTCGGCGTGAGCCGGGCGCCGGTCCATGCCTCCTGCAGGTTGTAGATCCGCTCGCGCTCCTGGAACGCCCAGAGAAACGGCGTGAAGGCGCCGAGGTCGATGCCCGTCGTACCGAGCCAGACCAGGTGCGAGATGATGCGGCTCATCTCGCAGGCGATGACGCGGAGCACCCGGCACCGTTCGGTGACCTCGATGCCCATCAGCTTCTCGACCGCGAGCGCGAGGCCGACGTTGTTGGCCATCGGCGCCAGATAGTCGGTCCGGTCGGTGAGGGGGATGATCTGGTTGTAGTGCCGGTACTCGCCGAGCTTCTCGAAGCCGGTGTGCAGGTACCCGACGTGCGGGATGCAGCGCTTGACGGTCTCGCCCTCGAGCTCGAGCACGAGACGCAGCACGCCGTGCGTGGCCGGGTGCTGCGGGCCGATGTTCACCAGCAGGTGCTCGGCGCCGAAGCCCTCGTCGAAGCCGACGTCCCGGCCGCTGCTCGCGCCGAGCGGCACGAGCGACGGATTGCCGTGCGAATCGAACGCCGGCGTGTGCAGCGCCATCTCGAGCGTGCGCGTGCTCATGTCAGGTACCCCCGTTCCCCGCGGGCGAGCCGTTCCTGCATGTCCTTCGGCAACTCGCCGAACGCCTGCGCGATGGAGAGCTCCTCCAGCGAATAGTGCGCCTCGGGATTGGCGGCGAGCGCCTGGCGCGTCTGCTCCGCGCGGCTGAAGTGACCGCGCAG
>JBLNHD010000249.1:0-2780 GCA_050268825.1 Gemmatimonadota bacterium | reverse complement strand
GTCCATCTCGAGCCCGATCCCCGTGACGCGGCACCCGAGGCGCTCGAGGAGCGGGGGAATGGACCCCCCGCCCGCGCCATGCACGCAGTCGAGCGCCACGTGGAACTGCCGGCGGCGGATCGCGTCGACATCGATCTCGGGCAGCGCAAGCACCAGGTCGAGATGGCGCTGCAGTGCCTCTCCGTCGTGGCGCAGCGCGCCGATGCCGTCCCACTTCGCCCGGGCCGGGCCGTGCGCTGCCAGCTCCCGCACCACCGCTCCCGCCTCGGCATCGAGGAAGATGCCGTCGGGCCCGACGAACTTCAGCGCGTTCCACTCGATCGGGTTGTGGCTCGCCGTGAGGATGAGCCCGGCGCCGGCCAGATGGTGCTCGACGGCAAGCTGCACCGTCGGGGTCGGGACGATGCCGACGTCGATCACGTCGCAACCGACGCTCATGAGCCCCGCTGCCGCGGCCTGGGCGAACATCGCGCCGCTCGTCCGCGCATCGCGCCCGAGCACGACCAGCGGGCGCCCGGCCGAGCGCGCCCACGCTCCGAGCGCAGCCGCGTGCCGGGCAACGAGCTCCGGCGTGAGGTCGGTGCCCACGTGGCCGCGCATGCCGGAGACGCTGATCATCAGGGTGTCGGACATCGGCGCTGCTCCGGTGGTGCGCTCAGGCATGAAGCGGGTGCGTCGCCAGGTCGGGATAGGCGCGCAGGAAGGCGGTGACGACGTCCGGATCGAAGTGGGTTCCGGCGCCGCGCCGCAGCTCGTCCACTGCCCCCATCGGATCCCGGGGCGGACGGTACGCCCGGTTGGTGGTCATGGCGTCGTAGGCATCCGCCACGGCGACGATCCGCGCCTCGATCGGAATCTGGCCCCCGCCGGTGCCGTCGGGAAAGCCGGTTCCATCGAGCCGTTCGTGATGGCTGCGCACGATTCGCAGCACCGCCGGCTGCTCCGCGAGAAACGGCTGGAGGATCCGCTCGCCGAGGACGGTGTGGAGCTTCACGTGCTCGAATTCCTCCGGGGAGAGGATGCCGGGCTTGTTCAGGATCGTCTCGCGGATGCCGATCTTGCCGATGTCGTGCAGCTTGCTTCCGAGCTCGATCTGGGCCAGCAGCTCGCCGGTGAAGCCGAGCTGCACGGCGGTGCGCGTGGCGAACTCCTTGACCCGGAGCGAATGCCCGCTCGTGTAGGAATCCTTGGCTTCGAGCGCGAAGACCAGCATCTCCACGCCGTTCAGGAGCGACTGCCTGTTGCGGAGGTCGAGCTCGCGGACCCGCGACTCGAGCGACTGCTGGTAGAACCGGTTCTGCAGCACCAGGTCCCGCCGCTCGAGCGCGTTGGCCACCCGCATCCGCACCTCGTCGAGCATCACCGGCTTCGAGATGTAGTCCATCGCGCCGATCTGCAGGCACTCGACCGCGGTGGCCACCTCGGCGACGCCGGTCAGCATGATGACGGCCATGTCGGGATAGCGCTGG
Organism: Gemmatimonadota bacterium; assembly: GCA_050268825.1. GTDB lineage: Bacteria > Gemmatimonadota > Gemmatimonadetes > Gemmatimonadales > GWC2-71-9 > CAMLLJ01. The sequence goes on along the minus strand of JBLNHD010000249.1, from coordinate 1,311 downwards.
CGCGCTTCCCGGAGGAAGCCCACGCCGTCGAGCACCGGCATGTAGATGTCCGTGATGCAGAGCGGCACCTCGCCCTGCTCGGCGAGAAGGCGCAGCGCCTCGGCGCCATTCGGCGCCTGAAGGCACTTCAGTCCCACGCCCTCGATGAGGCGGGTGAGCACGGAGCGCACCTGGGCATCGTCGTCCACCAGGAGACAGCGGGCGGCGGCCGAAGCCGGCTCGAAGGACTTTGTCACGCCTGCGAAGCTATCCGGCACCGGGGTCGGGGGCAACGGCGGCGCTCACGCGCTTGCCGCGCGCCGGAGGGGCCCTTACGCTTCCGCATCCCTTTGCCGAGCAATGTGATGACGCGCATCCTCCGCACCGACCACGAGCACGCCTTCGGCACCCGCGCGGTCCATGCCGGGCAGGTCCGCGAGCCGCTCTCCGGCGCCGTGATGACCCCGATCTACCAGACCTCCACCTACGTCCAGGAGGGGCTCGGCAAGCACAAGGGATACGAGTACGCCCGCACCCAGAACCCGACGCGGGAAGCGTGGGAGCGATGCGTCGCGAGCCTCGAGGGGGGCGAGTACGGCTTCGCCTTTGCTTCGGGCCTCGCCTCCCTCGACGCCACGCTCAAGCTCCTCAAGGCAGGGGATCACGTCGTATCGGGCGAGAACGTCTACGGCGGCTCGCACCGGCTGATGGAGCAGGTCTATTCGAGGTTCGGGCTGAGCTTCACCTTCGTGGACATGCGGGACATCGCCAACGTCGAGCGGGCGCTCACCCCCGCGACCCGGATGGTGTACTGCGAGACGCCCACCAATCCGATGATGGCGCTCGCCGACCTCACAGCCGTGGGCGACCTCACGCAGGCGCACGGATACCTCTACGTCGTGGACAACACCTTCGCCACACCGTATTTCCAGCAACCGCTGCGGCATGGCGCGGACATCGTCCTTCACTCCACCACCAAGTACCTGAACGGGCACAGCGACATGGTCGGCGGCATGCTCGTCACGTCCCGCGACGACATCGCCGAGCGGCTCGGCTTCATCCAGAACGCGGCCGGCGGGGTGCCCGGCCCGATGGACTGCTGGCTGGCACTGCGGGGCGTCAAGACGCTTCCGCTCCGCATGCGCCAGCACGACGCCAACGGCCGCCGGGTGGCGGAGTGGTGCGTGAGCTCGAAGGTGGCGACGAAGATCTATTATCCGGGACTGGGCGATCATCCGCAGCACGAGCTCGCCAAGCGGCAGATGCGCGGATTCGGCGGCATGATCTCCCTCGACCTGGGCGACGCAGCGCGGGCGCGGCGCTTCGTGGAGA
>JBLNHD010000248.1:0-3481 GCA_050268825.1 Gemmatimonadota bacterium | reverse complement strand
GTTCCGGTCGGCAGATGCAGTCACCGCCTTCAACCGGCTCTGGGATCCCCGCCGCGCCGCGGCCTACGGGGGGTGGGAGTTGAGCGAGCGGAACCTGCGGGTGCTTCGGCTCGTGCCCCGGGCTCGACCCCTCTCGGGCACCGGGAACATCTGTTCCGGGACGCTCGTTGCCGCCTATGCCGCTGCCGGCTGCTCCTCGGTTCAGCTCCACACGATGTTCCAGCTTCCGCTCGCGGAGTACCCTTCGAGCGAGGGATCGCGCTCCGCGCGCACGCTTCACAAGCTCGTGTTCGACCCTGCGGACGGACTCATCGCCGCGCTTCTCGCCGCCGAAGCGCGCGGTGAGGCAGACCGCGTCGGCGGCGAGCTCCGGTTTCGTGACTTCGTGAGGCCCCAATGAGGATCCGGGTCAGCCGGGTGGAGCTGTACGAGCTGACGCTCCCTCTCGCGGAGCCGTTCATCATCTCGGGCGGCGCCATCACCGAGCGTCGCTCGCTCATCGTGGTGCTGGAGGATGCGGACGGGCACATCGGCTACGGCGAGTCGCCACCCTTCGGCTTTCCGTTCTACTCCGAGGAAACCCTCGCGTCTGCGCGCGACATGCTGGAGCGCGTGCTCCTGCCGCGCGTGCTGGGGCCCGAGTTCGCCTCGATCGAAGCGCTCGATGCGGCCCTCCGCGTCGGCGTGCGCGGGAACGCCTTTGCGCGGGCGGGGCTCGAGACCGCCGCCTGGGACCTCGTCGCACGACGCACTGGGCGGGGACTCGCGGACGTCCTCGCGGAAGCCCTCGGCGTCCGGCGGGCGGCGGAGGTTCCGTGCGGGGTCGCACTCGGGATCCCGGCCGATCGGTCGCTCGACACGCTTCGCGCCCAGGTCGCCGATGCCGTCGCCGCCGGGTATCGGCGCGTGAAGATCAAGGTCATGCCAGGATGGGACACGGAACCGGTGGCCGCGGCGAGCGGAGTCCTGCGCGGGACGGACCTGCCGCTCACCGTGGATGCCAACGGGTCGTTCGAATGGCCGCGCGACGAAGCGGCGCTGCGCGCGCTCGACGGCTTTGGTCTCCTCTACATCGAGCAGCCCCTGCCGCCGGATGAGCTCGTCGGTCATGCGACCCTCGCCCGCGCGCTCACGACCCCCGTCTGCCTCGACGAAACGCTGCGCGACGCGCGAGCCGCCCGGCAGGTGCTCGAGCTCGGCGGGCCGATGATCTGGAACGTGAAGGTCCACCGGGTCGGCGGACTGTCCGAGGTCGGTCGCATCTGGCGGGTTGCTCGCGACGCAGGCGTGCGGCTCTGGGCCGGGACCATGCCGGAGTCCGGCATCGGCAGTCAGGCGGCCCTGGCCGCCGCGTCGCTGCCGGGATTCGATCTTCCCTCCGATCTGGAGCCGAGCGCCCGCTGGTTCGGACGGAACGCGGACGTCATCAAGCTGACCGTCCGGCCAGACGGCACGATGGCGGTGCCCGGACAGCCGATTTCCCGCCTCCTCGATGAGCGCCGTTTCCGGACCTCCTCGCAGAGGTTACTCTCCCTTCATGTTCCCGCCGCCTAGCGTTTCCCCCCTTCCGGCCCCCGGCCGGCGATGAGCGCATCACTGCTGCTGGTCATCCTCGTCGCGGTCGCCTATGGCGCGGCGAAGGTGGCGTTCCAGTGGATCGGGCGGCATTTCCTCATCGTGTCGGGTGCCGAGTACCTCCTCCTCGGCATCCTCCTCGGTCCGCAGGTCTCGGGCGTCCTGTCCGAGGAGGCGCTCCGCGCGTTCACGCCGTTCATGCTCCTTTCGCTCGGCTGGATGGGTGCCATGGTGGGGATGCGGCTCTACCTCCCCGGGCTCGTGCGATTGCGCGGCGTGTTCTATCGGGTCGCGTTCGTCCAGTCGCTCATCACGCTCTTCGTGGTGACCGGGTCGAGCATCCTGATGCTGCAGTGGCTGTTCAACGTCTCGACCTCCTACGCCCTCGTGCCCTCGCTCGTCCTCGGCGCCGTGGCCACCGGCTCGGCGACGGACGCGCTCGATCTCATCGTGCGACGCCAGGGCCGATCCAGTCTGGTGGTGCGGCAGCTCGAGGTGGCCGTGCGGATGGATTCGGTCGTCGCGATCGTCACGCTGGCGCTCGTGCTCTGCCTGAGCCACGTGCCGGCCCCCCAGCTGGCACGTTCGCCGACTGCGGTCGAATGGGCCGTCATCACCGTCGGCATCGGCGTCGTTGGCGGCGCCCTCTTCCATCTGTTCCTCGGCGAGGAGCGGGACCAGGACCGCCTCTTCATCTCGCTGGCCGGCGCTATCGTGCTCATGACGGGGGCTGCGACGTACCTCCGGCTTTCGCCGCTGCTTCCGGGCCTCCTGCTCGGCACGATCCTCGTGAACACCTCGAGGAACCGGAGCGAGATCATGGCGGCACTCACCAGTGTGGAACGACCGCTGTACTTCGTCCTGCTCCTCTGTGGCGGAGCCATCTGGACGCCGAGCACCAACGCGTGGGTGGTCCCGGTGCTCCTCTTCCTCGTGATGCGCGGCATCGCCAAGGTCGGCGGCGCGCGGCTGGCGGCGCGATTCAACGGCATGCTGCCGATCCTTGGCCCGAACTGGGGCCGGGCACTGCTGGGGCAAGGCGGACTGGCACTCGCCATCGCGTTCAATTACCTGACCGAGGAAAACGCGTTCTTCCCGAACATCATCTTCACAGCGGCGATCGCCTCGGTGCTCCTGACCGACCTCTTCTCGGCGAGGCTCATGAGCGCCGCCGTCGGGGCCAGTCCGCACGCCGCGCGCACGTCCGGTGCGGTGCCCGCGATCGACTCGGCGGCCCCACCGGTGCCGGAGGACACGCCGCCGGTGGCTGAGCCCGTCGCACCAGTCGAGGCCGCCGCGACGGCACCAGAGGAGCGGGCCTGATGCGCCGGCTCGTCATCCTGGCACTCCTCTTCGGCGGGATTCAGCTCGTCCTCGTGGCCGGGCCCGCCGAAGGGTCGGGTGAAGCGCTCCTGTCCTTCGGCTTCCTCATCCTCGCTGCCTACTCGATGGGCGAGCTGGCGAAGCAGTTCAACCAACCGAAGATCGTCGGCTACCTCGCGGCGGGCGCCCTCTTCGGGCCGAGCGCGCTCAATGTCGTACCGACGGACTCCGTCGATCAGCTGGACGCCGTCAGCGATCTCGCCATCGCGCTCATCGCATTTCTCGCCGGCGCCGAGCTCGACTGGGGCGAACTTCGACGGCGCGGAGTGGCGCTCATGAAGGTGACCGGCACGGAGCTCGGGGTGACCTTCGCGACCATCCTCGGAACCCTCCTGGCCATGCGCGAGTTCGTTCCGTTCCTTGCGGGGACGAACACGCTGGTGACGATCACGTTCGCCGGCCTCTTCGCGTCGATGGCGATCGTGCATTCGCCGGCGGTGACCATGGCGCTCCTCCCACTCAACGCGCCGCATGATGCCTGGCTGCTCGCGCGATCAGGGCCGTTCGCCTGCGCGGCGCGTCC
>JBLNHD010000247.1:0-8304 GCA_050268825.1 Gemmatimonadota bacterium | reverse complement strand
GCTCCCGCCCGCTGCCCGCGCGGCGAAGATTCTCGGCGAGCCGGGCCGCGCGGCGAGGATTGATTTCGGCCGCGATCACGCCGCAGACCCCGCGACCGATCGAAACCGCCTTCCCGCCGGGCGCGGCGCAGAGGTCGATGAGCGTGGCCTCGGCGGGGATGTCGGCGTACCAGGCGACGAGGGCCTGCGCGGCGTCCTGCACGAGGAAGTCGCCCTCAACGAATCCGGGGAGCTCATCCGGCCGCGAGCGGTCGGTGATCAGCCCCGCGCCGTAGGCCGCGGCGTGCACCGCAATCCCGGCCGCGCGCCACCGCTCCTCCAGGCTCTCGTAACTCGCGCGCGCAGGCTGCAGGATGAGCGGCGGCCGCGTGTTGTTCCATTGCAGCAGCGTCTCGGCGTCCTTCTCCCCGAAGTGCTCAACCCAGCGCCGCACCAGCCAGACCGGATGTGAATACGTCGCGGCGAGCCGCTCCACCGTTTCCGTCTCTTCGACCGGCACGAAGAGCGACGGCTCCGCGGCCACCTTCCTGAGCACCGCGTTGACGAAGCCCCCCGCGCTCGTGTTGGCGACCTCCCGTGCCAGCGCGACGCTGGTGCTGACCGCGGCGTGCGGCGGGACGCGGTCGAGCGACGTGAGCTGGTAGGCGCCGAGCCGGAGCACGTCCTGAAGCGCGGGGGTGACCTTCTTCCAGCCCCGGGGCACGAGCGGCGCCACGATCCCGTCGAGCACGGACTGGCGCCGCAGGACCCCGGCGGCGAGCTCGTGAGCCAGCCGGCGGTCCGCCTCGCCGAGACGGCGGACGGCCTGCTCGAGCGCCGCGTCGAAGGGTCGTCCCTCGCGCACCTGCTCGAGGATGCGGAACGCCGCGCGACGGGCGGCGGTGCCGTCGTCGCTGCGGCGTTTCATCGTGCCGTCCGCCGCAGGCTCACGTGCCGAGCATTCCGCTCACGGGGCTCGACGGCATCGCGGTCTCCCGGCGCGGCATGCGGCCCGCCAGGAAGGCCGCGCGTCCGGCGTCCACGGCAAGCCGCATCGCTTCCGCCATGCGCACGGGCTCGGCGGCCTCGGCCAGTGCCGTGTTCATGAGGATCCCGTCCACGCCCTGCTCCATCACGATGCACGCATCCGACGCGGTGCCGACGCCGGCGTCCACGATGACGGGCACCGAGAGGCGGCGCTTGATGGTGCGGATGCTGAACGGATTGAGGAGTCCGAGCCCGCTGCCGATCGGCGAGGCGAGCGGCATGACCGCCGCGGCACCGGCCTCCTCGAGGCGGAGCGCCGTGATGAGGTCGTCGTTGGTGTAGGCGAGGACGTGGAACCCTTCCTCGACGAGGACGGCGGTGGCTTCAAGGAGGCCGTCGGTATCCGGCAGCAGCGTTTCGCGATCGCCGATGACCTCGAGCTTCACGAACTCGTTGAATCCGGCCTCGCGCCCCAGGCGGGCGTAGCGGATGGCCTCGTCGGCGGTGTAGCAGCCCGCCGTATTGGCGAGGAGAAAGTACCGCTCCACGGGAAGGTGGTGAAGGATGCTTTCCTCCTGGGCGCGATCGAGATTCACCCGCCGCACGGCAACCGTCACGATCTCGGCGCCCGAGGCCTCGATGGCGCGGGCCATCTCGTCATTCGAGCGATATTTCCCGGTGCCCACCATGAGGCGCGAGCGGAAGGTGCGCCCGCCGATCCGGAGCTGCGTATCGGGCGCCATCGTCATCCTCCTCCGACGAAGTGAACGAGCTCGACCATGTCCCCCGGCGCGAGCGGGGTTTCGGCGAGGCGCGGGCGGCGCACGATCTGCCGGTTGTGCTCCACGACGACCATCCGCGGGTCGAGGCCCAGGTGGCGCAGGAGGCCATCGAGCGTCGCGGGGCTCGGGACGCTGGTGCGGTCGCCGTTGAGGGTGATCTCCATCGTGCTAGTCATCGATCCACTCTTCCAGGAAAGCGAGCACCGCGCGCGCCGGATCGCCGGCGTGCCAGAGGGCACGGATGGCCGCGACGCCGTAGGCCCCGGCGGCGCGCAGCTCGCGGATGCGGGTCGGGGTGACCCCGCCGATCGCGATGACCGCGACGCCCAGCGAGGACACCGCGCGAACCGCGTCGAGCCCGAGCGGAGCGCGGCCGGGATGCGAAGCGGTCGGGTAGACGTTCCCGAGCACGAGGTAGTCGGCGCCTTCCGCGACGGCCGCTTCGGCTTCCGGGAAGGAATGTACCGACCGGCCGATCCACAGGCCGTCGAAGGCCGCGTGCACGTCGCGCGGTGCGAGGTCCCGCGCCGCGAGCTGCACTCCCTGGGCGCCGACCGCGCGCGCGACATCCGGGCGGCCGCTCACGATCGTCGCCGCCTCCGCCGGAAGCGTATGCGCCATGAACCGGTCCGCGAGCGCCGCCAGTTCCGCGGCGGTGGCGGACCGATCACGCGCATGCAGCGCGACGGCTGCGCCCCCCGAGGCGATGGCGGCCGCGCGGACGCCCAGGTCGGGAAGCGCTCGAACCGCGGCGTCGGTCACCGCGTGCAGCCGCGGCAGCGGCCTCATGCGAGACGCTCCCCCTCGAGCCGTCCGGCGCCGCGCAGCCACGCCGAGACCGCAAGGCGCTTCCTGCCGGCGGGCTGCACTTCCGCGATCTCCACGCCGCCGCCGCCGGCGGCGACGATCAGGCGGTCACCGTCCACGCCCAGCGTTCCGGGCTCCCCGGCGGCGGGTGCAGCGGACGGCCGCGCGCCGAAGAGCTTGAGCTCGGTCTCCCCGAATCGGCTCCAGGCGCCCGGGATCGGATCGAAGGCCCGGATGGTGCGCGCCACGTTTGCCGCATCCGCCGTCCAGTCGATGCGCGCCGTCTCGCGCGTGATCTTGGGCGCGTAGGTCGCGAGCGCATCGTCCTGCGGCTGGCCACCGAGCGCATGTCGCGGGAGGCGGGAGAGGGTCTCGACCAGCGCCTCGGCACCGAGCGCAGCCAGGCGCCGCGTGAGCTCGCCCCCCGTCTCCTCCTCGCCGATCGTCGTGGCCACCTGGTGGAGCACCGGTCCGCTGTCGAGTCCGGCCTCCATGCGCATGATGCTCACGCCGGTGCGCGTGTCGCCGCGGGCAATGGCCCACTGGACCGGGGCGGCGCCCCGCAGCCGGGGAAGGAGCGATGCATGGACGTTCAGCATGCCCAGCCGAGGCGTGTCCAGCACCTGCTGGCGGAGGATGTGTCCGTAGGCAACGACGATGCCGAGGTCGGCATCGAAGCGCTTGAGGCCGGCAAGGAAGAGATCGCCAGTGGGGCGCTCCGGCTGCAGGACCGGGAGCTGCTCCGCTTCCGCGAGGAGCTTGACGGGGGGCGGGACCAGCACCGAGCGGGAGCGGCCGTGGGGGCGGTCGGGTTGCGTGACCACGCCGACCACCTGATGGCCGGCTCGCAGGAGACCGCGGAGCGAGGCCTCGGCAAAAGCGGGGGTGCCGAAGAAGACGATCCGCATCAGTCGGACGGTGCGGCCGCCGGCGTCACCTCTTTGAGGTAGGTGGTGTCGTTGCGGTGGTCCTTCTTCCAGCGGGCGAGCAGCATCTTCCGCTTGATCGGGCCGAGATGGTCGAAGAAGAGGATGCCGTCGAGGTGATCGATCTCATGCTGGATGGCGCGCGCCGCCAGCGCGGCCACCTCGAGGCGATAGGGCGTTCCCTCGGCATCGAGCGCCTCGAGCACGACGCGCTCGGGGCGGGTGACGTCGGCGTAGACCTCGGGAATCGAGAGGCACCCTTCTTCCGCCGTGGCGCGGCCTTCGGCGCTCACGACGCGCGGGTTGATCATGGCGATCCGGTGCCCGTCGGCGTCAATCACCGCCACGCGCCGCGCCACGCCGATCTGGTTGGCCGCGAGCCCGACGCCCTTCGCGGCATCCATCGTCTCGAACATCGAGGCGACGAGCGCACGCACGTCATCGTCCACCTGCTCCACTTCGTCGCTCCGCTGGCGGAGGACCGGAGAGCCGAGCAGATGCAGGGGCAGCAGCGCCATCAGGCCGGCGGCGGGTTCTGGGCCGGCGAGGAGCCGACCCGGATGATGCGCGACCGCTCGACGATGACCGTCGAGGTTCCCGATTCGACCGTCACGCGCGTCTCCTTGACGCCATTCGTCTCGACCTCCTTGATGTCCCTGACCTTGCCGACGATCCCGCCGGCCGTCATCACGTCGTCGTTGCGCTTGAGGCCGGCGAGCACCTCCGCGTGCCGCTTCCGCGCCTGGCCCTGCGGCCGCAGGATCAGGAAGTAGAAGACGAGCGCGATGGCAGCCACCTGAAAGAGGAGGATCGAGAGGCCGCCGCCGGCCGAGCCGCCGGTCTGCTGGAGAGCGAAGAGCATCGTCACGCCTTGTCCTGGCCAGAGTGTCGCCGGAGCCAGTCGTGGCTCCAGGCGCCGAACGTTCCCGCGAGAATCTGCCTGCGCGCTTCCTCGCCGAGGCGGATCAGGAAGCGCACGTTGTGGATCGACACGAGCCGGAGCCCGAGCATCTCGCCCGCCATGAAGAGGTGGCGGAGGTACCCGCGCGAGAAGCGAGTGCACGTCTCGCAGTCGCAGAGCGGATCGAGCGGCTCGTCCGACGTGCGGTGCGCCGCGCCCTTCACGTTGACCCGGCCGCCCGACGTCCAGGCGGAACCATGCCGCCCGTTCCGCGTTGCCGCGACGCAGTCGAAGAGGTCCACCCCGCGGGCAATGCCTTCGATCAGGTCCGCCGGAAATCCGACGCCCATAAGATAACGGGGCACGGCGGCGGGCATCGCCGGCTCGAGCTCCTCGAGGACGCGGCGCATCACCGGCTTCGGCTCGCCCACCGAGAGGCCGCCGATGGCGATGCCGCTCCAGCGCCCGGCTGCGAGGATCCCCTCGAGCGAGGCGCGCCGGAGATCGGCGTGTGTGCCGCCCTGGATGATGGGCCAGAGCGCCTGGCGCCCATCGGAGAGTTGCGCGTGGCGATCGCGGCAGCGTTCGAGCCAGCGGAGGGAGCGCTCCATGCCCTCGCGCGCCAGCGCGTGCGAGGCCTGCCCGGGCACGACGTGGTCGAACTGCATGGCGATATCGGCGCCCAGGGCCCACTGGATCTCGACGGCGGACTCGGGCGTGATCATCCGTCGCGTGCCGTCCACGTGGCTCACGAAGTCCACGCCCTGCTCGGAGATCCTGCGGAAGGTTTCGAGCGAGAAGACCTGGAACCCGCCGGAATCCGTGAGCATCGGACGGTCCCAGGTGGAGAACCGGTGGAGGCCGCCAAGTGCCCGAACGACCTCCTCACCGGGGCGAAGATGCAGGTGGTAGGTATTGCCGAGAATGATCTGCGCGCCGGCGCGGCGCACCTCGTCCGGGTGCAGCCCGCGCACGGTGCCGTGCGTCCCGACCGGCATGAAGGCCGGTGTCTGCACGGTGCCGTGCGGCGTCGTCAGGGTGCCCGCGCGCGCGGGGCCCTCGGTCGCGGTCAGCTGGTAGTCGAACATGCCGCCCGCCGAGTGATCGCCATCGCATCGCCGTAGCTGTAGAACCGGTACCGCTGCGCCACCGCGTGCGCGTACGCCGCCATGGTGGCCGCATGGCCGGCGAACGCCGCCACGAGCATGAGCAGGGTCGAACGCGGAAGGTGGAAGTTGGTGAGCATCCGGTCCACCACGCGGAACCGATAGCCTGGCGTGATCATGAGGCGCGTTTCGGCAGCGCCGGCGCGCACGGCACCGGCGTCGTCGGCGGCGCTCTCGAGCGCGCGGACCACCGTGGTTCCCACCGCCCAGACCGCGCCGCCGCGCGCACGGGCGGCGTGCACCGCCCTCGCCGCCGCGTCCGGGATCTCGAACCGCTCTGCGTGCATCGGGTGGTCGGCGAGTGATTCGGTTTCGACCGGCTTGAAGGTCCCGGGACCCACTTCGAGGTCGAGCCGGGCGATCGCGACGCCGCGCGCCTCCATCGAGCGCAGCATCGCGTCGGTGAAGTGGAGGCCGGCCGTGGGCGCCGCGACGCTCCCTTCGCGATCGGCGTACACCGTCTGGTAACGCTGCTCGTCATCCGGCCCCGGGGCGCGATCGATATAGGGCGGGAGCGGGAGCTGCCCGTAACGGGCGATCGCCTCGACGTCGCCGATCCCCACGAATCGCACCACCCGGTGCCCGTCGTCACGCACGGCGACGGTCTCGATCTCGGCGTCCGGCGCGAGGCGGATGCGCTTCCCCTCGCGCAGCGCACTTCCGGGCTTGCCCATCGCGAGCCACGTGCCCGGTTCCGCGGGATGCAGGAGGAGCACCTCCGCCGGCGCGCCCGACGGGCGGGTGCCGAGGAAGCGCGCATGGCGGACGCGAGTCGTGTTGAGGACGAGCAGGTCGCCCGGGGCCACGAGGCCGGGAAAGTCGCTGAAGGCGCGGTCGGAGAGGCGCGCGGCCTCCGGGCCCGGCTCGACGACGAGCAGCCGGCTCCCGCCGCGCTCCGGCGCCGGGGTCTGCGCGATCAGCTCGGGGGGAAGGACATAGTCGAAATCGGACGTGCGGTACGCGTGGCTCACGTCACTCGTCGAGCAGTGTCGTCTGCCGGGCCGGAGGGGTGAGGCCGAAGCGCTGGTAGGCCAGCGCCGTTGCGCAGCGTCCGCGCGGCGTGCGCTCGAGGAAGCCCTGCTGGATGAGGTAGGGCTCGTACACGTCCTGCAGCGTCCCCGCGTCCTCGCCGACCGCCACCGCCACGGTGCCGAGGCCGACGGGCCCGCCGCCGAACTTCTCGATGATCGTGGAGAGGATACGCGCATCCATGTCGTCGAGCCCGAACTCGTCGACGTTGAGCCGACCGAGGGCCTCGGCCGCGACCTTCGCCGTGATCCGCCCGTCGGCCTTCACCTGGGCGTAGTCCCGCACGCGGCGAAGCAGGCGGTTGGCCACCCGCGGTGTGCCGCGGCTCCGGCGCGCGATCTCGAGCGCGCCTTCCGGCTCCGTGGGAATCCCCAGGATCGACGCGCTGCGCGCCACGATGGTCACCAGGTCGTCGGGCGAGTAGAACGAGAGCCGCTCCACGATCCCGAAGCGCGCGCGCATCGGCGGCGTAAGCTGGCCGAAGCGCGTCGTGGCCCCGACGAGGGTGAACCGCTCGAGCGCCATCGGGATCGTCTGCGCGTTCGGCCCCTCGGAAATGCGCACGTCTACGCGGAAGTCCTCCATGGCGGGGTAGAGGAACTCCTCGAGCACCGGGCGCATCCGGTGAATCTCGTCGATGAAGAGGATGTCGCCGGGGCCGAGGGCGGAGAGGAGGCCGACGAGGTCGCCCGGCTTCTCGAGCACGGGGCCGGACGTCGTCCGCAGCTGCACGCCCATTTCCTTCGCCATGAGCATGGCGAGCGTCGTCTTGCCGAGACCGGGCGGGCCGAAGAAGAGGGTATGGTCGAGCGATTCGCCGCGCGCGCGGGCGGCCTCGATCGCGATCTGGAGCGAGCTTTTCACGTGCGGCTGGCCGACGAACTCGTCCAGCCGCGAGGGGCGGAGCGCCGCCTCGGCGCTCCGCTCGTCGGGGAGCTCCTCCGGCGTCGTGATCTCGATGGGTGCCATGCTCAGTCGTCCAGCTCCGCCTCCCAGCGAACCGGACGCGCGCCGGGCCGGATGTCGTGCTCGGCACCGCAGTGCACGCAGTGGTCCTCGACTTCCCGGGTGTCGCTCGGCACGAGCTTGCGGTTGGTCGTCCCGCAACGGGTGCAGATCCATTCCGCGGTCACGGCGCTGACGGTCATCCGATCATCTCCCTGCGCGAGTGCCGGCGAGCTGCTGCAGCGCGCGCCGGATGAGCTGTGGGGTGTCCTCGAGTGCGACGCCGCCCTGCGCGGCGCGCACGGCATCGTCCGCGGCCGCGGGCGTATAGCCGAGGGCCACGAGTGCGCGCACCGCCTCGTCGGCGCCGCTCGAGCGCGGCGCGGCCGCCTCGAGGGCCACGTCGTCGAAGCGGTCCTGAAGCTCGAGCACGAGCCGCTCCGCCTTCTTCCGGCCGATGCCGCTGACGCTGCTGAGCAGCGCCAGGTCGCGGTCCCGGATGCCGCGCACCGTGCGCTCCGGTCCGAGCGCCGAGAGCAGCGCGAGCGCGAGCTTCGGCCCGAAGCCGCTCGCGCCGAGCAGGCGCTGGAACACCGCGCGCTCGCCCGGCTGGTCGAAGCCGTAGAGCTGCCAGGCGTCCTCGCGGATCACGAGCTCGGTGTGGAGCCGTACCCGCTGGCCATCGGCCGGGAGCCGGGCGAACACGCCGGCCGGCAGGGCGACCGTGTAGCCCACGCCGCCGTCGGTCTCGATCACGACGGCGGTGTCGCCGCTCCGGCCCG
>JBLNHD010000246.1:0-6417 GCA_050268825.1 Gemmatimonadota bacterium | reverse complement strand
GGGAGGGCCGGCCCGCGCGCGCGATGCGGCGCCGTGCCGCACGCAGCGGCGAACACTACCAGGGTGCCCAGCACCAATGAGGTCGTACGCATGCGATCCCTTTCAGAGTCCGAGCGAGCCGAGAGGCTCATAACTCAGTTCGCCATCCACGAGGTGGCCGGGTGGCTCGAGGACGTGCAGGGCGGCCGGCTTCTCGTCGAGAATGTGCCGGACCTCCCATCCACGTGCCGTCAGCACGTCCGCGATGATGCGTCGGTGGCACCGCCACCAGACGGCCTCGGCGCACATGAACGCGAGCGGCGCGCGGGCTGCGGCGTCGGTGAGCGCGCGCAAGCCCTCCGCGAATTCCGCGGTGCCGGTGTAATCGGCATACGCGCGGAACGCCGCGTTCTTCCACCCCGTGTTCCGTGAATCGCGCGCCGGAGCGCGCCGGCCACCGAGTGCCGGCATCGGGAGGTAGCGCATTCCCTCCTCGGGCAGCCGCTGGGCGAGTGCGTCCGACGCGAAGTGCGGATAGCGCTTCGAGCCAGGAAAGCGGCGCACGTCGGCGAGCACGGCGATGTCGTGTGCGCGAAGCACGGCGAGAAACCCGGCGAGCTCGCGCGTCGAGTGGCCGATGGTCCAGACCGTGCCGGACACGTCAGAGCGGGCCCCGCCCGCTCGAGATGAGCTCGAAGAGCTTGAGGCCGACCATCACCGCGATGGCCCCGGCCGCGACGACGACGGCCACGAGGCCCACGGCCAGCCAGACCAGCGTCTTGCGACTCGACCGGCGTGCCAGCTCGGGTGCGACGGCGTGCTGTTCGAGCAGGCGCATGTTGCGGTTGTTGGCCTTGAAGGCCACATCGAACAGGTCGCCCAGGATCGGCACGGCGCCGATGAGCGCCTCGAGCCCGACGTTGGTGACCATGCGCGCGAGGACAGTGCCCGGCGCGCCGAGCCGGGCGGCCTCGTAGATGAAATACGCGGACGCAACGGCCCCGGCGAAGTCCCCGACGCCGGGCACGAGCCCTGCCACCGCATCGAGGCCGAAGCGGATATTGGTGCCGGGGATCCGGAACTGACTGTCGAGAAGGCGGGCCGCCGCGCGCATGCGGTCGAGCCGCGCATCACCGACGACTGCCTCCGGCGCCGCCGGTACGGGCGTTCCTGGTCTGGCCATGTGAGCTCCTCAGCCGGCGATTCGCGGTGCCTCGCGCTCGAATTCGTCGCGCATCAGTCCGTACACTTCGAGATCCTCGTGCACGCCCCATTTGAGCACGTGCCCGCGCAGGGTTCCCTCGTGGCGCATGCCGAGTTTCTGCATTACCCGGCCGGACGCGGGGTTGCGGCTCATGTGATGCGCCAGGATCCGGTGCAGCCCGAGCACCTCGAAGCCGTGGCGCACGACCGCCGCGGCGGCCTCCGTGCAGTATCCCCGGCCCCAGTAGTCGAGGCCCGTCCAGTAGCCCAGCTCGCCCCGACGGTTGCGGCCATCGAGTGCGAGGCCGACGCACCCCACGAGCGTTCCCTCTCCCCGCAGGGTGACGGCGAGCGTCAGCGATTCCCCACGCTCGAACGCGTCCCCGAGCGTCGCGATCCACGCCTCTGCCATCGCGCGGTCGTACGGATGCGGAATCGAGATGGTGCTGACGGCAATCTCGCGCGGACTCACGAGCGCCGTGACGGCGCCGGCATCTCCGGCGGAGAAGGGGCGGAGGATGAGGCGCTCGGTGGGCAGCGTAGGCAGCATGCTCGACGATAGGCGGGGGAAGGTCGAGCCGGAAGGTCGGGCGGCCGGCTCAGCGAGCGGCGGGCCGCCGCAGCGCCTCCAGCCGGGCCTCCCGCAGGCGGCGCAGTCCGATCAGCACCACCACGAGGGTCGCAAACGTCCAGACGGCGGCGAAGACGATTCGGGCCCGCGGCGACGCGGTGCCGAAGCCGCCGAAGACGTAGGCGCCGATGGCGAGGAGGTCGATCACGAACACGCCGATCACGAGGCGCAGCACCTCGCTGCGCGGAGTGGTGTCAGTCATCGTCGGTCCAGATGAAGTCGGCAATCAGCGGGAGATGGTCCGAGCCAAGATCGGAGCCCACCTCGGCGCGAACCGCCCGCAGGGTGCCGGTGCTGAGCACGTGATCGATCCGGACCCGGAACCGCCGAAGCACCCGGGTGCCGCCGTACCCGAGGCCGGCCGCTGCAAACGCGTCGTCGAGGTGCGACCAGTACCGCCGAAAGATGGCGCTTTCGGCCGGCGTGTTGAAGTCTCCGGCCACGATCGCGGGGGCACCGCCCTGCGTCACCCAGTTGGCGGCGCGGCGGGAGGCCACTTCCCGCATCTCGAGATTGGCGGCGAGCAGCCTCGAATCCCGGCGCTCGCGCAGCATCTCGAGCCCGCGTCCCGGCGTATCGAGGTGGAGGTTCGTCACGTGGAGGGTCCGCCCGCCGGCATCGAGCGTGTACCGGACGATCGAGCCGGCCCAGCCGACCTCGCCGATGCGCCAGGGCGGCAGCGAGTCCACGCGGACGATGGGGAACCGGGAGATGAAGCAGAGGTTGTCGAGCACGTGGACGGCGTGCGACGCGAGCGTCCGAAGCTCCGCTTCGACGGCGCTGGGGCATTCCTGCAACGCGACGAGGTCGGCGTCCCACGCGCCGAGCGCGCTCTCGAGCGCGCCCGGGAAGCCGAGGGCCGCGCCCCCCTGGATGTTGAACGAGACGATGCGGAGGTCGCGCGACGCTCGCGGAGCGGTGAGCGCACCGGCCGCGAAGCCCATCACGGGCCCCGCGATCACGAGCGCGCCACCAACCAGGGGAAGCAAGGCCCGGGGAAGGATGATGAGCGCCACGGGAACGAGCAGAACCAGCGGCACGAGGAGCGTCCAGCGCGGCCCGAACAGGAGGACCGTCGCCGGCCACCATCGGTCCCCGAGCCCGTAGAGGAACGGCCACGCAACCATGGCCGCCGCACACCAGGTGAGCGACGCGCGCCAGAGGGCGCGCCGGGCCCCTTCGCGCACCGGTTGTCGCGCCCAGGAGCGGATCCGGCGCAGCGTTCGACGGAGGTGATGTCGGGGGCCGGCCGGGCGGGCGCCGCGCACGCGAAGCAGCCGGCCGCAGCGGCAGCGGATCGAATGGCCCACGACGGACTCATCGATCCTGAGCTTCCGCCCGCAGCGGCAGGTGAGGGACAGGCTCATCGATCGCTGCGGTCCTTCCGACAGCTCAGTCGCTCTCCCACCCAGTGGGGCGCTGGCGTCCCTTGAGCACGCGCGTCGCGAGACCTTCGATGGGCCCGCCGAGGAGGAGCGCCGCCATCGTCAGCAGAAGGCCGATGACCGCGGAGCGCCACATGCCGGCGCCGAAGGCCACGGCGATGCACGCCGTGACCCAGACCGACGCCGCGGTGGTGAGACCCTGCACGGCCCGGGCATCAGGGAGCTTGAGGATCACGCCGCCACCGATGAAGCCGATGCCGGTGATGACACCCTGAATCACGCGGCTGACCGAATCGGGATTGAACGTGCCGGGGATCGCCGCAATCTCCATCGTGACGAGCGTGACGAGACAGGCGCCGATCGCCACGAGCCCGTGCGTGCGGACGCCCGCGGGCTTCCCTCGCAGCTCGCGGTTGATGCCGAGCACGAAGCCGGCGAGCATGGCGGCGGCGAGCCGCGCGAGCACTTCATCGTTGCCTCCGACCAGGTCGGCGAGCTGCTCTCCCACGACGATCCTTTCAGCCGCGTTCGGCTCCCTGAATCAGGTTGCGTGCGTCCCAGAGCTCGGGAAAGACGCGCCGGGCCACGGTGCCGCGAAGATAGGACGCACCATCACTTCCCCCCGTGCCCGGGCGCCCGCCGATGATCCGCTCCACCATCTGCACATGGCGCATGCGCCAGAGCGTCAGCATCTCGTCGAAGTCGAGCAGCGCTTCCGCCAGCAGGAACAGGTCCATCTGCGCCGCCGCAGCGCGATAGAGCGCGGCCACGCCTTCGGCATCGGCAGCGAATCCGCGCCGCCGGAGCAGGTCGTGAAACGCCCCGCGCACCGTCCGGCCTTCGAGCCGCGCTTCGAGGCGCTTGCGCGCGGGCGACTCCTCCTCGTACGACTCGAGGAAACGGGGCTCGGCGAGCCCGGCGAGAAACTCGATCTCCCGGAACTGCGCCGACTGGAAGCCGCTCGCGGGCATGAGGTGATCGCGAAAGGCGAGAAAGTCCATCGGCGTCATGGTCTCGAGCACGGAGACCTGCGCCACCAGCACCCGCTGGATCTCGTGCACCCGCCGCAGGAAGCGAAGCCCGACCATCAGGCCGTCGCGGTCGAGATGGGCCACGATCGCGTCGAGCTCGTGGAGCAGCTGCTTGAACCACAGCTCGTACGTCTGGTGAATGATGATGAAGAGGGTCTCGTCGTGCTGCGCAGGGTCGGAACGGAGCTGCTGCAGCGCGATGAGGTCGTCCACACGCAGGTAGCCGCCGTAGCTGAGCTGCTGTTCGCTGTCGGGCCGGCCGAAGGGCATCGGGGAAGTCCGTGGATCAGGAAGTGGGAAAGATGGCGTGTGGCCCGAGCGCCGCCAGAGCGTGCGGGAGCGCCAGTTCGGCCCAGAGCGCATACATCGCTCCGGCGGGGTGCAGCCCGTCCGCGGCGCTCAGGTGCGGTGCGCCCGCCGCGAGGCGCGACGTGGGCAGGATGTCGACGTAGGGGGCGCCGGCCAGGCCGGCCTCCTCCCGATTGACGGCGTTGAACCGCTCGATCTCCGCGCCGATCCGCGCGCGGTCCCGCCCCTCGGCGAACGGCGTGACGCCCCAGTCGGGAATCGACACGACCAGCACCCGGGCGGCCGCATCTCCCGCGAAGCCCACTGCGCGGCGCAGGAGCGCCCGGAAGTGCTCGCGATACTCCTCGAGGCTCCGTCCGCGATACTGGTTGTTCACCCCGATGAGCAGCGACACGAGGTCGTACGGCGGCGACGGCGCCGCCGCGTCGATGCCGGCCTGGAGCTCGTCCGTGGTCCACCCGGTCGTGGCGATGATCTCTGGTGCGGCCATTCGCACGCCGCGCATCGCAAGGAGCCGCACGAGATGGTGCGGCCATCGCTCCTCGGGCGGGACGCCCTCGCCGATCGTATAGCTGTCTCCCAGGGCGAGGTAGCGAAGGCGGGCGCGCGGGCGGCGCGGCGCGTGCGTCATGCCGCGTGGCGCGCCAGGAAGTCGAGCGTGGCGCTCCGGCACCGCTCCGGCTGGTCGGCCCACATGTCGTGCGTCGCGTCCGGAATGCGCACCCGCTCGACGTGGCGCAGGGTGCGGGCCAGGAGATCGTCCACGAACCGGTGCAGCGGCACCGTGCGGTCCGCGCTCAGCATCAGGCAGGGCATTCGCAGCTCCGCCACCGACTCCGCGGGCAGCCAGGGCCACGGTTCCGCCGAAACCGTGAATGCCTCCCAGTCGCGCGCATTGCGCATGAGGCGTTCCCGCACGCGCGCCGGGAGCCGCGTGAACGTGCCCTGGCCTACGAAGTAATCGGTGACGAAGCGCATCGCCTCTTCTGCGGCGCCGCGGCGGAACGCCTCGCCGGCGGGCAACCACATCTCGCCGAGAAAGCGCTCCCATCCCAGCCGTCCCTGCGGGTGCTCGCGGGCCCAAGGGAGGAGCGGCGGCTCGGCGAGGGTGAGAGTCCGGAAGAGTCCCGGGTGCGCGACGGCGCAGAAGAGCGCCGCCACGCCGCCGATCGAGTGCGTCACGACATGCACGGGTCCGAGCTCGAGGGCGGCGATCAGCTCGGCGAGGTCCGCCGCATCGGTCCGCGCCGAGTAGTCAGGCACGATCGGCGCGTTCCGATTCGGCTCCGCATAGCGCCGGCTGTAGGCGATGACGCGGAACCGCTCGGCAAAGGCCGGCACATGCGGCGCCCAGTACGTGAGGTCGCTGCCCCCGCCGTGCACCAGGAGGAGCGGCTCGCCGGATCCGTGCTGGACGTAGTGCAGCGCGGCGTCGCGCATGCAGGCGACGTGACTCATGCGCTCACGGCACGATGGCTCACGAGGGTGCGTCCCAGCGGTAGAAGCCCTCGCCGCTCTTCCGGCCGAGCTTTCCTTCGGTCACCATGCGCCGCAGGAGGTCCGGTGCGCGGAAGACTTCGCTGCCGAGCGTGGCGTGCAGGTGGTCCGCGATGGCGAGCCGCACATCGAGGCCCACCAGGTCGCCGAGCCGCAGGGGGCCGACAGGATGGTTGTAGCCGAGCTCCATGGCGCGGTCGATGTCGGCGGGAGAGGCGACCCCCGCCTCGACCATGCGGACCGCCTCGAGCCCGAGCGCGATCCCGAGGCGGCTCGTGGCGAACCCGGGCGTATCCTGGACCACGATCGGCGTCTTGCCGAGCGATTCGGCAAAGGCGCGCGCGGCGGCGACGGTCGCGTCGGCCGTGGCCGGGCCGCGGAC
>JBLNHD010000245.1:0-4127 GCA_050268825.1 Gemmatimonadota bacterium | reverse complement strand
TCGCTACCCTGCTCCGCTCGATGCAGCCGCGGCAGCCGTTCCGCATCACCTTCGAGCGCGACGGCGTCTACAACTTCGTGGATCTTTCCTTCTGATGACGGACGAACGCTACCGCTCTCCCCTCGGCAGCCGTTATGCGTCGCCGGCGCGGAGGCCGGTGGCGCGTGATACCTCGGCGCTCACCCGGAAGATGAGGGCGCCGTCTGCGGTCCGAAGGTCTCGCTCCGCCTGGATCGCGGGCGTGACGCTCACCAGCTCGAGATCGCGGAGGATCGTCACCTTCTCCGCCGCCACGGTGGGGAGGTCGCCCGTCACGATGCGACGCCGGGTGGTGCCGACCTCGCTGCGGACGCCAACGGTCACCGCGTCGCCCACGTGCAGGTCCAGCTTGACCGCTTCCCAGTCGAGGTAGTTGCGCAGCGGCCGCCCGTTGGCCTCGGTGAGGACGTCCCCGGCGCGAATCGAGGCGCGCGCCGCCGGGCCGTCGGGTGCCACGCTCGCGACCGTCACGCCACCCGCGCGCTTCCAGTCCGCCATGCTGCGGGCACCGGCGACTTCGAGGCCGGTCCATGCCCGGCGGACGGTGCCGTTCCGCACGATCTCGTCCGCGACCCGCACGGCGCGCTCGATGGGAATCGCGAAGCCGAGCCCGATCGAGCCCCCGCTGCTCGAGAAGATCGACGAGTTGATGCCCACGACTTCCCCTGGCGCGTTGACCAGCGGCCCGCCGGAATTGCCCGGGTTGATCGCCGCATCGGTCTGGATCATGTCGAGGTAAAGGCCGGCCTGGTCGCCGGAGGGCAGGATATTCCGGCCCGTGGCGCTCACCACGCCGAGCGTGACCGTGGGCTCCGAGTTCCCGAGCATGTACGCAAACGGATTGCCGAGGGCGACGACCCACTCGCCGGTCATGAGGTCGGTGCTCCGGCCGACGCGGGCCACGGGGAGATCGGCGGCCTCGATCTTGATGACGGCGATGTCGGTGACCGGGTCCTCGCCGAGCACCGTGCCCGGGAAATCGCGGCCGTCGGCCAGCGTGACGACGAGCTGCTCGGCGCCGCCCACGACGTGCTGGTTCGTGATGATCACGCCGTCGGGCCGCGCAATGATCCCGGTGCCGTATCCCTGGACGATGCGCTCCGCGCCCTGCGGAACGAAGAAGGCGTCCCAGGGCGTCCGGGGCGTGATACGCTGCCGGCTGGTGGCGTTGATCGAGACGACGGCGGGCGAGACGGCCTCGACGGCCGTCACGATGGCCGTGCGCCGGGAGGATTCGACGTTGGCGCGAGGGGTGGTATCGGCCTGGGCGGCGCCGGCGCGGCTCGTCAGGATGGCGCCTCCGGCCGTGCCCGGCGCATCGCGGCCGCACGCCGCGCCCGCAGCGAGGAGCGCGAGCATCGCAGCGCGTGCCGCGGCGCTCACCTCACTCCGCTCGCAGCGTTTCATGCAGCTCCTCGACACGCGTCCGATACTGCGACGCAGGATAGGTGGCCCGGACGAAGTACAGCCCTTCCGGCGGCGCCGGCGCGCTCGTGGCCTGGTTGTCCCGGCACTCGAGCAGCCGGTGCATGTCCTCGGGCGGCCGGCGGTGCAAGGCGATGTCGACCATGGTTCCGACGAGCATCCGCACCATGTGGTGCAGAAAGCGATCCGCCTCGACGTGGAAGACCGATCCCCGGCCGTCCCGCTCGTGCCACTCGGCGCGATCCAGCCGGCAGCGATGATGCGGCTTCTCCTGGCCCCGCACCGAGAATGCCTGGAACTCATGCTCTCCGCGGATCACCGCCGCCGCGGCGGCGAGGCGCGCCTGATCGAGCGGCCGCTGCAACGCCCATTCGAACGGCCGGCGGAACGGAGAGGCGGACGCCTCATCGGTGCCGACGACATAGCGGTAGCAGCGTGTCAGCGCGCTTTTCCGCGCATGGAACCCCGCCGCCATTTCATGGACCTCGGCAATCCAGCAGTCCGGAGGAAGGAGGGCGTTCAAGCCTCGCCGCACCGCCCGCGCTTCCCACCGCGCTGGCATCGTGAAGCTGACGCCGAGGCCTTCGGCATGGACGCCCGCATCCGTCCGGCCGGCTCCGGCCACGGCAACGGGCTGCGCGGCCAGACGACTCAGCGCCTCCTCCATTACGCCCTGCACGGACCGCCCCGCCGCCTGTCGCTGCCAGCCGATGAAGCCGCGGCCATCGAAGTGAAGCAGCGCCAGAAAGGTCCGGGTCATCGCGGCGAAATCTAGCCGTCCGGAGACCCCGATTCAAGCTGCGCAAAGCATTGTGGTGATTGACAAAAGCGCGCACCGACGTGTAGCGTTCCGTCGCATTCCACGCCGATACCGGCGAACGCCGGTCCATTACATGCAACGCGCCGCCCGAACGGGGCGGCGCGTGGATTGCAGGCGGGACAGAGAGGCCGACGACGTGCGGCCGGTCAGTATTTCCGAATGACGCCGACGACGACGCCCTGAATCAGGACGTCCCGCTCCTGAAAGCGCATCGGCTGCATCGTTGCGTTGGCCGGCTGCAGGCGGATCCACCCGCCCGACTCGCGATAGAACTTCTTGACGGTGGCCTCGGAGCCGTTGACGAGGGCGATGACCATCTCGCCGTTTTCCGCCGAGTCCTTGCCGTGGACGACCACGAAGTCGCCGTCGAGGATGTGCTCGTCCACCATCGAGGAGCCCTGGACCCGAAGTGCGAAGTTGGGCCCGCGCCGGGGCAGCATCGATTCGGGGACCGCGAGGGTCTCCTCGTGCATCAGGGATTCGATGGGGAGGCCGGCGGCCACGCGGCCGAGCAGCGGGATCTCGGTGGCTGCCGCAGTGCCCCGCGGCGGAAGCACCTCGATGGAGCGACTCTCGTTGTACGAACGCTGGATGTAACCCTTGCGCTCGAGGTTGGTGAGGTGCTCGTGGACCGTGGCGAGCGACTGGAACCCGAACCGGCGCGCGATTTCCTCGAAGCTCGGGGCGTAGCCCTCGTCGTTGATGTGCTGCTGGAGGTACGCGAGGATCTCGCTCTGACGTTTGGTGAGCGGCATCGGAGACGTCCTGTAGGTAAGTAGCCGAAGAGAGCCCGAATCATTGTACCCGAAAGGCCCCCGAAGGGCAAGATGCCCCGGGGTATCGAGACCCGTTACCTTCGGTCTCGCGCGCGCCCTGCCGACGAGCTGCCGTACCCGGAGACCAACGACCGAGATGCCTGCGGGACTCCCTTTTCGCGCCTCGCAATGCCCGGCCCCGGGGGCCCGGGCGTGACCTTGCCGGAGCCCGCCGGTTCGGGCGCCGTGCTTCCCGCCTCGCAGGTGGCGGAGCTCATCCAGAGCCTCGTCAAGGCGCTGCGCGCGTTCCAGATGTACCTCCCCAACAATCCGATCTACCACCGCGCGGTGGACCAGGTGAAGGCCGCGTTCGTTCCGGTCTGGGCGGCGGGCGACGAGCTGGTGCTGCGCGTGGCGGAGACCGATTTCGTCTGGGAAGATCAGACGGTCTACCACCAGCTCAGCAAGTCGGAGAGCCTCGCGTGGACGCTGTACAAGGACGGCCTCCGCGTCCTCACGCTTCGGAAAGGGGTGGAGCAGGAGGAGATCGCGCGCTTCCTCGCCATCGTGAACCGCGCGCGCTTCCTTCCCGCCGATGCGCCCGACGACCTGCTGACGCTCCTCTGGGAGGAGGAGTTCCAGTGGGCCACGTACATCTTCGCCGAGCCGTTCTCCGACTCGGAGCCGATCGAGCGCCAGGGCGAGCCGCCCGACGCGACGGCTGAGGCGCGCCGCGCCCAGGTCGAGGAGGAGGCCCCGCCGAAGCCGAAGGGCATCGTGGACCTCGAGGATTTCGACGGAACGCTCTACTTCCTCGACGAGTCGGAGATCAACTACGTCATCGACGCGGTCAAGCACGAATACGCGCGGGACGTGCGCAGCGGGGCCATCGCGCTCCTCTTCGACATCTTCGAGCTCGAGCAGGCGCCTGCGGTGCGCGACGAGATCATCGCGATCATCGAGACGTTCTTCCCGAACCTGCTCAACCAGGGCGAGTTCCGGGTCGTGGCGGCGGTGCTGCGCGAGTTGCGGGGCATGGCCGCCGGTGCGCGCGAGCTGACCGCGGATCAGCAGGCCCGCCTCCGGGC
>JBLNHD010000244.1:0-7366 GCA_050268825.1 Gemmatimonadota bacterium | reverse complement strand
GACGTTCCGGCGGCCGAGGATGTTGCGGACGTCCATGTAGAGACTGCCGCGCACCCCGCCGAGCGTGAGCGGCCGGCGGAGGAGCATGTCCACCGTCGACGTGGCCGGGAGACGCGCGCTGTTCGGCTCGCCGACGAGCGTGTCCGTGCCCGGCTGGTAACGCGTGAACGGCAGCCCCGACGACAGCCGGCCGATGAGCGCGGCCTCCAGGCCGCCGAGCGGGCGCACGCCGAAGAGCGCAGGCCCGCCGCTGTCGCTCACCTGGCTCTGCACGATGAGCGTCAGGTTGTGACGGCGGTCGTAATCGAGCGGAAATTCCACCTTGGCGGGGATGATGGTGTCGCCGGTGAAGGGGTCGATCCGGATGACTCGGCGCAGGAGGAAGGCGCTCGTCGAAGTCGCCAGCGCGTGCTGCAGCGTGTACGATGCCCGCACGCCCCATCCCTCCCGCATCTCGCGCTCGAAGAGGACTTCACCGCCGCGCACGGTGCCATTGTCGGCATTGCCGAAAATGGACGAGTCGGGATCCACGCCGAGCGGCACCGAGCTCACCAGTCCCTCGAGGCGCTTCACGAACGCATTGACCCGCACCGCGATGCCGGGGCGCGGACGCGCGCGGACGCTGAACTCGTACTGCCACGACCCTTCGAAGCCGAGGTTCGGGTTGCCCTGGCGAAACCGGCCGGTGCGTGTCGTGTCGTCGAAGGCCGCGTCCACGAGGTACTGGTAATCCGGCGCCTGGCTGAAGCGGCCGATGCTCGCGACGAAAGTGGCGCCCCGCAGCACCGTCGAGACGGCGATGCGGGGATTGAACTTCGACTGCGCCTCGCCGTCCGAGCCGGGGAGATCGGTCCGCGTGTCGAAGCGGTCGTAGCGGAGTCCCGTGGTGATGCCGAGGTCCGCCAGCCGGAACTGGCCTTCGAGGTACGCCGCGCCCGCGAGCGGCGTGAACTCCGATGCGGTGGCGGGCGGCACGCTGTCGCCGCTGCCGACCGGGAGATAGCCGAGGGCCCGCTGGAAGGTACGGACCCGCTGGCTCACGACCTCGACGCCGGCGAAGATGTCCCCGGTCTGCCCCGCGCCGAAAGTCAGATCGAGCTGGGAGCGCACTTCGCGGAAGTGGTTCCACGCCAGCTCGCCGCGGCTCCCATCCGCGAGGAAGAACGCCGGAACGCCCCAGGGGGAGTTGTCGCTCGGCAGCGGCGCGCCGAGGCCGGCGATCGGCGCCCGGGCCGCCGCGGTGTCCTGCGCGCGGGCGATATCCTCGCCGATGAACGAGAACCGGTCGCCGGTGAAGGCGCCGAAGCGATAGTCGGGGGCCTCGGTGAGCGTGCCCCGCACGAAATCGCGCGAGAAGAGCGCCACTCGCAGGTCTGCGACGAGCGGCAGGCGCGCCGTCGGGCCGGTGGCGTGCTGCAGGTGCGCGCTCGCGAGCGTTCCCGACGTGCGGCGCGCGGGACCGAAGTCGGGATCGTACTTGAATGCGGGATCGAAAAGCTGCCGCTGATCGATCGAGCGGAGCCCGAAGAGCCGGAGCGTGTTCCGCGCGCCGACCGGAACCGTGAGCTTGCCCGCGAAATTGTACTGCTCGCCGGCATTGTGGGGCAGCAGGTGCGGATTGTCGAAACGGGGATCGAGCGGATTCTCGGGTGCGGGCGCGCTCACCGGCTCCGCATCGAGCCGGGCCGAGAGATCGGCCGCGACGAGCGCACGGATGCCGCCAATCAGGGGACCGTCGGCCTCGACGACGGTCCGATCGAGCCCATGGTCCCACCCCGCACCGAACGGGCGATCCGTCTCGAAGGCCGCGCGGCCCCGCCATTCGTCGCCGCCGTCTTTCGTGACGACGTTGATGAGCCCCGAGAGGGCCTGGCCGTAGCGCGCGGAGAAGCCGTTGGTGACGAGCGACGCCTCGGTGAGGATGTCGGGCGGAAGGCGGATGCCGAGCGATCCGGTCGACGCATCGAGCTGGTTCTTGACGCCGAGGCCGTCGATGATGAACGACTCCTGGCCCAGGCGGCCGCCACGGTAGCTCTCACCGACCGCACCTGCCGACAGGGCCACGGCTTCCTCCAGTGAGCTCACCGGGAGGGTGCGCAGATCCTCGGCGGTGACGACCTGCTCGGTGGCGGTGCGCAGCGGATCGAGCACGGGGTCCGCGGTCTCGACGACGATGGGCGCCACTTCGACGGCCGATGGCTGCATGGCGAAGTTCGCCAGCGTGGTCGACCCGGCCTGCACGACGAGGCCGTCGCGCCGGATCGGCGCGTAGCCGATCGCCCGGACGTGCACCGAGTAGGTCCCGCTCCGCACCTCGCGGATGCGGTAGGCGCCGCTCGTGTCGGTCACGTTGCCGCGCCGGCCGTCACTCACCGTGATGAGCGCGCCGACGACCGGGCGTCCGGATTCCGCGTCGGTGACCCGCCCGGCTATGGCGCCGGCCGACTGGGCGGCTGCCGGGGCCGCGAGGGCCAGCTGTGCCGCGAGCGCCGCGAGGAGCGGGAAGCGCCGGCAGCCGGTCATTGCAGGTCGAAGAGCCATAGGTCCGGGCGGTGGTTGGTCGCGTTGAATTCGGAATCCGGCCCGACGTGCACCGGGGCGAACGGAGAGACTTCGACGACGAGCGCGGTGCCGTCGGGTGCGAGGGCAGGGCGCCGGAAGAGCAGGTCGGGACGCGAATGCACGGTCGAGGTTCCGGTCGCGAGGTTCACGATGTGGAGGTCCCCGCCTTCGTCGCGCTGGACCATCCCGTGGGCGTCCTCGAACTGGAAGAGCACGCTGCCGCCCACGATGGCCACGAGGGTGCTGCCGTGGAGCTGCACGTCGCGCGCGATCCCTGCGCCGCCGAAATCGTGGAGCACCGAGACGGCGCCCGAGGTGAGCGACTGGCGGAACACCCGGCTGTCGCCGCCCAGGGTGTAGACGATCGTGTCCTCATCGCCCCCGGGAGCCACCGAAGAGGCATGCTCGGTGCCGGGCACGACGCTGAACGAAAGCGCCGGCGCCGTCTCGAGGCGCACGATCTCGAGCCCGGTGGTGAAGGTGTCGGGAAGGAACGTCGAGCCCTGGTAGAAGAGGTTTTCGCCGAGATAGACGAGCCGCGAGTCGTTCAGCCACGCGAGATGCGAGACGGTGCCGTGCGTGCGCCCGCTCGGTGCCGCGTACGGCACGATCGTGACCGGCGACGCCGAGGCCGGATCGTCGGCCGGGCCGAGCATGAGATGCATCGCCGGGCCCTTCTGCAGCCCGATGGTGCTCACCGCGCGGAGAAAGGCGATTCGGCCGCCGCGCACCGCCGGCGCCTCGAAGCGATGCGTGCTGTCTTCCTGTTCCGCGCCGCGCGCGCAGAGCTCGCGCTGGACGGCGCCGCCGCCGGCAGGGAGGATGTTGAGGCAGCGATCGGCGTCGGGCCGGTCGAGCCGCTCGCTCGAGTAGATGATCGCCGACCCGTCGGGGAGCCAGGCGGCGGTTCGATCGTCGCCATCGTTATAGGTGAGCCGGATCGGGAACTCCGACGTTCGCGGGCCTTCCACATGCGGATCCTCGACCGCAAACGGGGCCTCGTGGCCGCACGCGGCGAGGAGCGGCAGGGTCAGGCAGAGCGCTCGAATCACGGCGCGGCAAGCCGCCAGATGCTCGACGGACCCGCCACGGTATCGTAGCCCACGATGCCCCCCGCACCGTCGCCGATGGCGCTGATCTGCAGGTGCGCGCCCTCGGCGACGATCCGGCTCCCGTCGGGCGAGAGCGCCGGGCGCCGGAACCACATCGCCTGCGGCACGGGAACGAGCTGCGCCTGCCCCGTGCCCGGTACCACGACGTAGGGCGTGCCCCCCGCGTTCGGGCCCTGGATCGTGCCGATGTCGTCCGGGTAGACCGGCACGCTCCCGTCCACGATGACGGCGAGACGACCATTCGTGAACGAGACGTCGCGCGCGATCGCGGGTGCCCCGAAGTCGTGGGCCGTGGTGGTCGCGCCGGAGGAAAGGACCTGCCGGTAGATCCGGGCGTCGTTGGCGAGGGTGTAGTAGATGATGTCCGGCGATTCGCCGGCCGTCACGGAGGTGGCGAACTGCGTGCCTGGCACGACACTGACGGCGCCGGGTGTCGAGACGTCCGCGGCGAGGACGGCGCGACCGTACCGCACCAGGATCGGGTTGCAGTCGCCGCAGGGCGTGAACTGCTCTTCCGCGATGCCCACGAAGACGAGCCGGCCGTCATCGAGCCAGCTGAGCGACGCCGCGCCCACATAGAACACGTCCGCCTGGAACGGGAAGGTGCGGACCAGCGTGTACGCAGACGGCGTGGCGAACGGGGCCACGAGAATCGCCTCCGCGCCGGTGCCCGGCGCCACGGGTTGCCCGTCATGGAAGAACGCCAGCCGGCCGCCGGGGGAGAGGGCCGGAAGATCGAAGACGTCGGCCGACTGCGCCGGGAAGACCGAGCGGCTGCAGATCTCGCGGCGGATGGTTCCGCCTGCCGCCGGGAGGATCGCGAGGCAGCCTTCCTCGTTCACGACGAAGCCGCCGCCGCGCCGGCGGTAGGAATAGACGATGCTGTCGCCATCGGGCGTCCACACCGGCGCGGTGGGACCGCCGTCGGCGTAGGTGAGCCGCACGGGCACGGCCGGACTCAGGGGTCCGTCGAGCGGCTCGTCGGGCGCCGTGAACGGCTCGCTGTGCGAACAGGCGGCGAGCAGGAGAAGGATCGGAAGCGTGGATCTCACGGGAGCGTCAGCCGCCAGAGGTCGGAGTCGAAAGTGTCGGGATCGAAGCGGACCCCGACGATGAGCGAGCCGTCCGGATGGAGCACGGGATTCGTGAGCCCGGCGGCGGCGACATCCGTCACCGTGCCGGCTTCGGGGTCGATGACGTGGAGCCCGGCCCCGGACTGTGCGAGGATCCGCCCCCCGGCGGCGGATACCACGAAGGGAATGTACGGCGCGAGGAGCGACCGGTCGCTGCCGGCGGCCAGGCTCGTCACGGTCTCGGTGCCGGGAAGCGGTGACACGGTACCCGAGCCGTCCGCCAGGAGGTGGATGATGCCGGCGTTCCGGCGGACGACGAAGGGGTCGCAGCCCGGGCAAGGCGATACGATCTCCTCGACCTGTCCGACGAAGACCAGACCGGATTCACCCGTCCACTGGGGCTGGGACAGGTCGACGTAGAATCTTCCGTCGGGACCAGTGAAGGGCAACCGCCGCAGGATCGGCCCCCCGAAGGGATCGACGAGGGTTCCCGCGACGAGCTCGGTATGCTCGGGCAGCGTGCCGGAGAGGCTCGCCGCCGATCGGCGGAAGGCGAGGCGGCCCCCCGCCGACACGGCCGGCAGGCCGAGCCCGTCGATGGTATCGCGATCGGCGAGCGTGCGACGGCATATCTCGCGCACGCGCTGGCCGCCGGTGCGCGGGAGAACGCCGAGGCACCGATCGCGCTCGGGGCTGTCGGTGTGCGTGTACGAGTACAGGACCCCGCTTCCGTCCGGCAGCCAGGCGGGGTCGAGATCGGCGTATTCGGAGTACGTCAGGCGGGCGGGGTCGGTGTCGTGAAAGGGAACCTGGGTCCGGTAATCGTCGACCGAGAAGGGGTCGCCATGCGTGCAGGCGGTCCCGAGCAGGGCCAGCGTGAGGGAGGAGCAGCGCAGCGCGGTCCGGCTCAGGCCTTCCATGGGCGACGATTCCCTTCGCGACACTGGATTCGTTGGGGACGACGTCGGAGGCGACGCGCGCACAGCAGGGCTTGACCGCGACCCCGCCGCCGCCACATTCCCTCTCGTGGGACGGACAGCCCGCCCCGCGCTCCTCAGTCCCGACTCCCTGCACAGCGAGGCCCGATGCTGAACGACTTCAAGACGTTCGTGATGCGCGGCAACGTGGTGGATCTCGCCGTCGGCGTGATCATCGGCGCCGCATTCGGGGCCATCACGAAGTCGCTGGTGGACGACGTGATCATGCCGCCGATCGGACTCGCGCTGGGCGGCATCGACTTCAGCAACATGTTCGTCGTGCTCAAGGAAGGGGCGGCCGCACCCGCGCCGTACGCGACGCTCGCCGACGCGAAGGCCGCAGGCGCCGTCACGGTCAACTACGGGCTCTTCATCACGAGCGTGGTGACCTTCCTCATCATCGCGTTCGCCGTGTACCTCCTCGTCAAGGCGGTGAACCGGCTGCAGCGGCCCGAGGCGCCGGCGGCAACGACGAAGGACTGCCCCGAATGCGCCATGGCGATCCCGCTCCTGGCGCGGAAATGCCCGCATTGTACGACCGTTCTCTAGACTGGCCCCGGGGCAGGGGTGGCCTTGACGGACGCGACCATCCGCTTTATGATGCAAAGTAGATGAGCCGTCCGTCGGGTGCCGCGCGCTCCGAGCCACCCGCGCTCGGCGACCGGGCGATCGAGAATCTCTCGTTCATCCGCAACACGATCGAGCGCGCCGCCGCGCCGTTCACGGCGGTGCCGGGATGGGGTGGCGTCGCGATGGGCGTGAGCGCGCTCGTCGCGGCGCCGGTGGCGGCCGCGCAGGATTCGGTGCGAGGGTGGCTCGGGGTCTGGCTCCTCGAGGCGGCGATCGCCATGGGGATCGGCAGCTTCGCGATGGCGCGGAAGGCGCGCGCGCTCGGCGGGGCGCTCCTCGCGCGGCCGACGCGCCGGTTCCTGCTCAGCTTCACGCCGCCGATCATCGCCGGTGCCATCCTCACCTACGTGCTCTACGAGGGTGGCCTCGGGCGTGGGCTTCCGGGACTCTGGCTGCTGCTCTACGGCACCGGGGTCGTCACCGGCGGCGCCTTCTCGGTCCGCGCCGTGCCGCTCATGGGGCTCGGCTTTCTCGCGCTCGGCGCCGTGGCGGCGCTCGGGCCGGCGGCCTGGGGGGACGCGCTGCTGGCGCTCGGGTTCGGCGTCCTGCACATCATCTTCGGAGTCCTGATCGCACGGAGGCACGGTGGCTAGAAGCGGCGGGGCGGCTCGGCACAGGCAGCCCGGGGAGAGCCGGGAACTCAGGGGAGAGCGCGGCGGCCAGGCCGCGAGTCCCCTCGAGCTCGATCGGCTCATTCACGAACGCCTGCGGCTCGCCATGGTCAGCGCGCTCGCCGTCAACGAATCGCTGTCCTTCAACGAGCTCAAGGAGCTGCTCGGCGCCACCGACGGCAACCTGAGCGTGCATGCGCGCAAGCTCGAGGAAGCGGGCTACGTCTCGTGCACCAAGCAGTTCGACGGCCGGCTCCCGCGCACCGAGTTCACGCTCACGGCCGCCGGGCGTGCCGCTCTCGATCGCTATCTCGACCACATGGAAGGGCTGATCCGCGCGGCCCGCGAGGGGTAATCTCTTTTTTTGCCGGGGAACTTTGTTATGCAAAGCACTTCACAGG
>JBLNHD010000243.1:0-15287 GCA_050268825.1 Gemmatimonadota bacterium | reverse complement strand
CCATCTGGTCCGCGGCGCTCGCGAGAGAAGCGCCCGGAACTCCGCGATACTTGAACACGCTCAGCTGGATCGCCCGCGCGCACATCGATGCCGGCCGCCTGCCGGAGGCTCGGCGGGCCATCGAGGAGATGCGGCGGTTCCGGGATACGCCTCGCACCCATCTGCTCATCGTGGAGGGACGGTTGGCCGAGGCGGAGGGTGACGCGTCGCTCGCGCTGGCCAGGTACCTGGAGCTGCTGGCCTCGACGCAATCGTCGGAGCCCTCGCGGTCCGGAGCGTTCTGGATCTACATCACGCGGGCGGCCCGAATGGCGCTTTTAAGTGGGGAACTGGCCCTTTCCGATTCGCTCGGCGCCGAGGCATACACCCAGTCGCTCAGGTTCCGGCCCGAGGACAGCCTCAGCCTCGGCCGGATCCGGCTGGTGCAGGGCCGCGTCCGCGCGGCCCTGGGTGACACGGCCGGTGCGCTCCGGATGGCGATCGAGGCCGTGCATGGGCTCGAATCGCGGACGGGCAATCCTGTGGCCACGCCCGGCGAGATCGCGGCAGCGCGAGAATTTCTGCTCACGCTCCGGACTCACGCACGCCCTCCCATCGCCACCACCCCGGCCACCCCGGGCAACTGATCCTCGGCCTGGGTCCTCGGATCCCTTCGCCCGTGCGTCCCGCCGGGTCCGCCGCATCTGTGTTGCCGGTCGGCAGCGGGCGCCTCGCGGGGCCGACGCCGAGCGCTTGGCGGCGCCATGCCTCGCGTGCATATTGCCGCGCGCAACGAACCCGAATCCGGAGCCCTGTGTGCGTCTGCCAGCCCTTGCCTTGACCGTCGCGGCCTGCGCGGCCACCGCTTTCCCGGTCGCCGCACAGATCAGCCTGTCCCCGAACATCGGCGTCTACATCCCGACGGCGGAGCTCGCGCGTGCCGCAGCCGGTGAGGAATTCAAGCAGGAGATCAGCCTTCTCGTCGGCGGCCGCCTCGGCGTCGGCTTCGGCCAGCGGGTCGGAGTGACGGTCACGGCCGATTACTCACCGAGCGAGCTCCGGTTCAACGCGGGCGGCTCGGAAGAACGGACCCCCGGCAACATTCTGACCGGCAGCGGGCGGCTCACGTTCAACGTGCTCCCGCCGGCCAGTCCGCTCCTCTTCATGCTGCATGGCGGCGCCAGTGTCATCCGGCGGGGCGGCGAGGCGTTCGAGGATCAGCTCGACCGGACGGACATCGGCGGCGTGGCCGGGGCCACGGTGGGCATTCAGCTCGGCATGCTGAGCTTCTACGTGAATGCCGACGACTACATCTACAAGGCCAGCTTCGAGGGAGATACCGCCACCGAGCAGGTGACGCAGCACGATGTGCACCTGAGCTTCGGGCTCGGCGTTCCGCTCGGGGCCAGACGGAGCCGCTGACCCCGGCATCACTCTTGCCGGGATGCCGGCCATCGGAACCGGTCAGGACGTCTACAGGAGGGTTCAGGTGCGGTTTTCAGCGATTCTCGTCCTGGGGGCGCTCGCCATCCCGGGAGCTGCCGCAGGACAGCAGTCCTCGATCGAGGGCACCTGGCGGGTGGACGCCAAGCTCGACACGAAGGGCGGCCCGCGCGAGGTCGTCATCCGCGCCGACTCGAGCGCAACATGGGGGAAGGAGACTTCCCGGTGGCGGCTCAACGGGAAGCGGATCTCGATCGCCATCGGCGGCGAATGGGAGGTCTACGACGTCAAGGTCGGCAAGTCCGAGCTGACGCTTTCCGGGGGGGACCTTCAGAAGCCCATCACGCTCAGGCGCGTCGGGCCCCCCACGCCGCGTCCGTCGGGGGTTCCCGTTCCGCCGGACCCCGATTCCGAAGGCTGACGGCGTAGCGGGGAAGGTGAGCAGGAACGCCGGCCACAGGCCGGCGTTTTTCGTTGCCGTGCGCCCCGGTCAGAGGCCGAGCACCATCTGCCGCTCGGGTTCGCGCACGCGGATGGGCGCGAGCGGCTCGTCCTGCAGCGCCACGCGAAGCTCGCCGCTGAAGCGCGCCTTCCGCAGCGCCGGCCGCACCGCCTTGAGCGCCTCTCCAGGGTCGTTCGATTTCTCGCTGAGGTGCGCGAGGACCACCGTGCCGAGCCCGGCGTGCGAGAGTTCCGCCAGGGCATCCGCCGCAGCGCGATTCGAGAGATGACCGGTGGAGCAGGCAATCCGCGCCTGGACCGACGGCGGATAGCCGCAGGTTCGCAGGCGGATCTCGTCGTGATTCGACTCGAAGACGACCGCA
This sequence comes from Gemmatimonadota bacterium, assembly GCA_050268825.1. Taxonomy (GTDB): domain Bacteria; phylum Gemmatimonadota; class Gemmatimonadetes; order Gemmatimonadales; family GWC2-71-9; genus CAMLLJ01. The sequence continues at coordinate 13,041 of JBLNHD010000243.1, read as the reverse complement.
GACAGCTCGCGAAGGAGCAGTCGTACGCCGGCGGTCATCCGGCCCAGATCGTGCGCGATCCCGATGCGCTCACCACTCGTGCAGTGCACGGCCAGCGCGATCGGCTCCGCGGCGTCGTGACTCGTGGGCGCGGCGTGGATCGTGAAGGGTCCGAGCTCGACCGTGGTCCCGAGGCCGAGCGTGGCGTGCCGGGTCGTCGGGCTGAACTCGTGCGCCACCGCCGCCCACGTGCCCGGCGCGGTCAGCACCGGCACGCCGAGGTTGCGGGCAAGGAGCGGCGCACCGGTGACGTGATCGCCGTGCTCGTGCGTGATCGCGATACCGATGACCGAGTCGAGTGCCACGCCCGCCAGTGCGGCACGCCGCGCCGTCTCGCGCGCGCTGAAGCCGGCATCGACGAGGAGCGTCGCCCCCCCGCAGGTGATCGCGAGGCAGTTGCCGCGAGAGCCCGACCCGAGGACGTGCAAGGTGGTCATGCGAGCCGCCGGTACATGGCCTGGAGCGAGGCGGCGCGCTCGGACGTCAGCTCGATCTCGCGACGCGGCAGCACCCGCGCCGCGATGCGGAGGAACCCCTCCTCGCTCACGCGCTCGCCCTCACATCCCCACGCGAACGGTGGAACGTATTTCGGAACGACGGCCGCGCCGAAGACGTTCGCCCCGGCGCCGACGATCGTGCCGGTCGGGAGCATGGTGCCGATCGCGGTCTTGGCGTGGTCGCCCACGAGGCTCCCGAGAAAGGTACGGCCGGTGTCGATGCGCACCTCGCCGGCATCGAGCCGGATCGGCCCGTAGGTGTTCTTCAGGTTCGACGTCGTCGTTCCCGCGCCGAGGTTGGCCCAGTGGCCGACGATGCTGTGGCCGACGAATCCGTCGTGCGCCTTGTTCGCATAGCCGAGGAAGACGCTCGTGGAAACCTCGCCGCGGACGACACAGCGCGGCCCGACCACCGAAGCCCTGATGAAGCCGCCCACGATGCGTGCCCCGGTACCGACCCAGCAGGGGCCTTCGAGGCGGGTGCCGCTTCGGATCTCCGCGCCCGCCTCGAGCACGACGGCGCCGTTGCGCACGTCGAAGACGACTCCCGGCTCGATGAAGGCACCCTGCGAAACGATTCGCTCCGCCGGCCCGATGACGATCGTGCCGCCCGGAAGCTCGACGCGCCCCACCGCCTCGTCGCAATCGGCGCCGAGGAGCAGCTCGAGCGCGCGCAGCAGGTCGTGCGCGCCGCCGAGGCGGACGCCGGCGATCTCCTGCGACGCGCCCTGGCTCGCGAGTCGCGGCGCGCCGTCGGGCCCCGCGATGCACGCGACCGTCTCGCCCGCGTGCGTCAGCCGGACGACGCCCGGACCGAGCGCAATCGGACCCGCGGCGGGCGCGAACCAGGATGCGGCCAGGAAAGCGCCCGCCACGGCGCCGGTCACGACCGGCGGCGCATCGACATCCACGAATCGGTCCGCATGGACTCCGATGATGCCCCCCGCCGCGACGCCGAGCGCGCGTTCCCACCGTTCGCGGATCCGCCAGGCGCCGGCCCGCAACTCGGCGATCGGCCGCACGCCGCTCCAGGGGAACCACTCGGGGCCGGGGACCTCCGGCTCGAGGAGGAAGAGCCGGCTCACGGGAGATCCCGCACGTCGGGCGGGAGCGCATCGAGCACGCGCTTGAGGTCGCCGGACTGCTCGCGCGGCATGATCAGGATCCGCCCGTTGGCGTGCACCACGACCAGATCCTGCACGTTGCTGAGGACAATGGTGTCCTGGTCGCTCCAGACGATGCAGTCGTGCGACTCGTGCATCACCGCAGGGCCCACGACGACGTTCCCGCCGCGGTCCTTCGCGCGCACCCGCGTCAGCGCCTCCCAGGTGCCGATGTCATCCCAGGCGAACGCGCCGCTCACCACCGCGACGTTCCGGCTCCGCTCGAGCACGCCCACGTCGATGGAAATCGGGGTGACGGCAGCGAAGAAGCGGGCGACATCGCCATCGCGCAGCGCCGCGAGGTGGGGTGCCACCTCGGGGGTGTGCTGGCGCACCTCGGCGAGGAGCCGCTCGGCGGTCCACGCAAATAGTCCGCTGTTCCAGAGCGCGCCGGCGGCTATCAGGTCGAGCGCCGTGGCCGCGTCGGGCTTCTCCGAGAAGCGCGCCACGTTCCAGGCCTCGCCGGCGAGCCGCGCCCCGCGGACGATGTAGCCATAACCGGTCTCGGGCCGGTTCGGCTCCATGCCGACCGTGACGAGCCGGTCATGCGTACGAGCGCAGGCCAGGGCGGCCTCAGCCGTGCGCCGGAAGGCCTCAGCATTGCCGATGGCCCAGTCGGCGTGCATGGAGAGCACTTCGGCGTCGGGGTCGCGGCGGAGCGCTTCGAACGATGCCCAGATGAGCGCTGGCGCGGTGGACGCCGCGCGTGGCTCGACCAGCACGTTCTCGGCGGGCAGTCCGAGACGCTCGATCATGCGCGGCGCGAGCGCGGCGCCGGTGACGACGAGTACGCGCTCCGCCGGAATCAGGCCGTCCAGCCGTTCGACGGCGTCCTCGGCGGTGGAGCGCGCGCCCGCCAGCGGGAGGAGCTGTTTGGGATTGGTGGGCGTGCTGAGGGGCCAGAAACGCGTGCCCGACCCTCCGGCCAGCAGGACCGCCCACCTCATCGGCAGCGCATCGGACGTAAGACCATCGTGGCAGGCACCCGGGGGATCGGAAGTTGCGTCGGACGCTAGAGCAGCGAGGCGAGGGCGGGCCCATCGCGGCGGAGATCGTAGAGCAGGGTCCCGACGTCGGCATCGGCGCGCGCGAGGACGAGCAGCCAGTGCCCGCCGCGCACGGCGGTGACCAGGGCATAGCCCGCATCGAACTCGAGCACGGAGCGAAAGAGCGGGCCCGAGCCGGCATGCTCGCCGAGCCGGCCCGCGGGGCGGAGCAGCGTGATCGCGAGCGCCGAGAGTGCGTCCGGATCCGGCACGGCGCCCGCATGATCGATGGGCAGCCCGTCCGGGCTCACGACGACGGCGCCGCTCACGCCTTCATGCGCGGCGAATCGGCGCACGATCTCAGCCAATCCAGCCATCCGCGACGCTCCGGTGGGAAGGGGGATTCCGCGCTGCGGGAACGTAGGAGGCGAGATGGCCGAAGTCAAGAAATGACGGCGGGTTGGAGCGCGTCGCGGGGATGTTGACCGAGGGCGCCCGGCCCGCTTAGAGTTCGTGACCCATGCGCCCATTTCCGTACGTCCTGCTGGTCGCCGGCCTCGCCGCCTGCAGCGACCCGAATTCGCTTCCCGACGCGCAGATCACCAACGTCGTGGACACCTTCACGATCTCCGCGCTCACCGGGACGCCGATCGCCTCGCCCAGCGCGTATTCGATCGCCGACCGCGCGCCGATCCGCACCGACTTGAGCGCGGGCTTCGATTTCGCCTTCGACATCCTCCCGGGCACCGGCACCCCGGTGCTGCTGCCGCGCTCCGCCCTCGGCTTTCCCACGGAAGGGGCGCTCCTTCCCGGCCTGCAGGTGCGCGAAGAGCTCTTCGACGCCATCACGGAAGGCCTCACGAACGGGTATATCACCACGGACACGATTCCCGTGGCCGTCGGCGAGCGCTACATCGGCCGCTCGCGGATCGTCTGCTCCGCCCTCGGCGTGCCGAAGTACGGCAAGTTCGAGATCCTGGAGGTGGACGCCGCCGCGCGCACCATCACGATCAAGACGCTCGTCAACGAGAACTGCGGATATATCGGGCTCGAGCCCGGCCTCCCGGAAGACTAGTCCGTGCTCGATCTCAAGCGTCTGCGGCAGGATCCCGAAGGCACCCGGGCGACGCTCGGCCGGCGCCTCGATCCGGCGCTCGATGCCATGGTCGCCCAGGTGCTCGAGCTCGACCGCCGGTGGCGCGACCTGCTGGCGCGCACCGAGGCCATCAAGGCCGAGCGGAACGCCGCCTCCGAGGAAGTCGCGCGCCTCAAGCGCTCCGGCGGCGCGGCCGAGGAGCTCATGGCGCGGCTCCGCGCCTCCGGAGACGAAGTCCGGCAGCTCGATGCGGAAACCCGCGAGGTGGATGGCGCCCTGCAGGCGCTCCTGCTGCATCTGCCGAACTTCCCGCACGCGGCCGTTCCCGACGGCGGCCCCGAGGCGAACCGGGTCGTGCGCAGCTGGGGCGAGCCGCCCCGGTTCGACTTCGAGCCCAGGCCGCACTGGGAACTCGGTGCGGCGCTCGGCCTCTTCGATCTCGCCGCCGGGGCCCGGATCGCCGGGTCGGGCTTTCCGCTCTTCACCGGACTGGGTGCCCGGCTCGTGCGCGCCCTCGCCAATTTCATGCTGGACCTGCACACGGCCGAACACGGCTACACGGAAGTCGCACCACCGTACCTCGTCAATCGCGCCACGCTCACCGGCACGGGCCAGCTGCCGAAGTTCGCGGAGGACATCTACACGGTCGGTGCCGACGAGCTGTTCCTCATCCCCACGGCCGAAGTGCCGGTCACGAACATCGTCCGCGAGGAAATCCTCGACGCCGCCGCGCTCCCGCTCGCGTTCGTCGCGTACACGCCGTGCTTCCGCCGGGAGGCCGGTGCCCATGGCAAGGATACGCGCGGGCTGATCCGCGTCCACCAGTTCGACAAGGTGGAACTCGTGCGCATCGTTCGCCCCGAGGCGTCCGACACCGAGCATGCCGCGCTCACCGGCCACGCAGAAGCGGTGCTGCAGCGGCTCGGCCTGCCGTACCGTGTGCTCGAGCTCGCCGCGGGGGACACCGGCTTCGCCTCGGCGCGCACCTTCGATCTCGAAGCCTGGGCCGCGGGGGTCGGCGGCTGGCTCGAGGTGTCCAGCTCGAGCACCTTCACCGATTTCCAGGCGCGCCGCGCCAATGTTCGCTATCGTCCCGCGCCCGGGGCCCGGCCGGAGCATGTCCACACGCTGAACGCGTCCGGCGTCGCGCTGCCGCGGACGATCATCGCGCTCCTGGAGAACAACCAGGCCGCCGACGGCTCGGTGCGCATTCCGGAGCCGCTCGTTCCGTTCATGGGCACTGCGCGGCTCGTGCCGCGTGCCTAAGCCGCAGCGCCGCCTTCGGCGCATCGCGCCGACGGCCGCCGTCCTCCTCGTCGCCGTCCTCGCCGGGCTGAGCCTTGGCACCGGCTACCTCGTTGCCCGCCACTTCCGCGCCGAAGCCAACGCCATGAGCCGCCTCTATTCGGGCGTCTTTTCGGGACTCACGTCTCCCGAGCCCGGCGGCGAGGGCGTGGCGCTCCTGCAGCTGGCCGAGCAGGTGCGGGCGCTGGGGATGCCGCTCGTCGTCACCGATTCGGCGGGAAACGTGACGGCGGCGGACAACCTGCCGCGCGCCCTCGCGGAGCTGCCGCCCCACGATCCCCGCATCGCCCAGTACGTGGCGCGTCTCGATCGCGCCAACCCGCCGCTCTACGATTCGCTCCTGGGCCAGCGGGTGCATTACGGCCCGATGCCGGCCGAGCGCCAGCTGACCACGCTCGCGATCATGCAGGCGCTCACCATCGCGGTGATGGTCGCAGTCGCCATCTTCGCCTACCGGAACGCGATGAGCGCGCAGCGGGACCGCCTCTGGGTCGCGATGGCGCGCGAGGCCGCGCATCAGATGGGAACGCCGCTCACGAGCCTGCAGGGATGGATCGAGACGATCCGCTCGCGCCCCACGCCGCCCTCGCAGCTCGCCGAATACCTCGCAGCCGACGCCGAGCGACTCGATCGCGTGGCCCAGCGATTCGAGCGGATCGGCAATCCGGCGCGCCGTGAGCCGGTGGCGCTCGGCGCGCTGTCCGGCCGGGTCGGCGAGTACTTCCGCCCCCGCCTCCCGCGCCACGCCAACGCGATCGAACTGCGGATCGAGGCGCCGGGTGCCGGTCCCACCGTCACCGGCGATGCCGTGCTGCTCGAATGGACGCTCGAGGCGCTCGTCAAGAACGCCATCGATGCCCTGCACGGCCGTTCCGGCACGATTATCCTGCGTGCGAGTGCCTCGGACGGCCGCGCCGAGCTCAGGGTCATCGACGATGGTCCCGGCGTGCCGAAGGAAATCCGGCGCGCGCTGTTCGAGCCCGGCATCACCACGAAGCAGGGGGGATGGGGCATCGGCCTGGCGCTCGCGCGGCGCGTCGTCGAGGATGCGCACGGCGGCGAGCTCGTGCTCGAGCCGAGCGACGGCGGCACCTGCTTCCTCATCCGCCTCCCACTGGCCGACCAGAATTCCTGATGGATACATCGACGCTCGCTCAGCAGTGGCTTCAGTCGCTCAATCCCTCGCAGCGCGAGGCCGTGACGCACGTGCACGGGCCACTCCTCGTGCTGGCGGGCGCGGGGTCCGGGAAGACGCGCGTGCTCACCACGCGCATCGCGAGCCTCATCGAGCAGCACGGCGTGCCGCCGGAGCGCATCTTCGCCGTGACGTTCACGAACAAGGCGGCCGGCGAGATGAAGGAGCGCATCGGGCGCCTGCTCGAGCGCGATCCGGCCGGTCTCTGGATCGGGACCTTCCACGCGCTCTCCGCGCGGCTCCTCCGCCGCGAGGCGGATCTACTCGGCTTCTCGCGCCAGTTCACGATCTACGATCAGGACGACAGCGTCTCGCTCGTGCGCCGGCTCATGGAGCAGCGCGGCCACTCGACGAAGACGTTCACGCCGCGCGCGGTCCAGTCGGTGATATCGGGCGCCAAGAACCGGATGCAGTCGCCCGAGGCGCTCGCGGCCTCGGCCGGCTTCGACCGGCTGGCGGCCGTCGCCGCGGACGTGTATGCCGCGCTCGGCCCCGCCCTCAAGGCGGCGAACGCGATGGACTTCGACGACCTGCTCCTGCATCCGCTCACGCTGTTCCGGGACCATCCGGACCGGCTCGAGCGGTACCGCGAGCGCTTCCAGTTCATCCTGGTGGACGAGTTCCAGGACACCAACCGCGCGCAGTACGAACTCATCCGCCTGCTGGGCGCGCACGGGAACGTCTGCGCCGTCGGTGACGACGACCAGTCGATCTACGGCTGGCGCGGCGCGGACGTGCGCAACATGCGGGAGTTCCAGCGCGACTTTCCCGGGACGAGGCTCGTGCGCCTCGAGGAGAATTACCGGTCCACCCAGGCGGTGCTGGATGCCGCCAACGGCGTGATCGCGGAGACTGCGGGGCGCATCGGCAAGACATTGCGCACGCGGCGGCAGGGGGGAGAGTCGCTGACGCTCCTTGCGGCGGCGGACGAGCGGGATGAAGCTGAGTGGGTGGTGCGCGAGCTCGAGCGGCGTCGCGCGGCCGGGGAATGGGCGTTCGAGGAGATGGCGGTCCTGTACCGAACCAACGCGCAGTCCCGCGCCTTCGAGGAGGCGTTTCGCCGGGCGGGGGTACCCTATCGCCTCATCGGCGCCACCAGCTTCTACGAGCGGCGGGAGGTCAAGGATCTCCTCGCCTACCTCCGCCTCGTCGCGAATCCGGCGGACGACGAAGCGTTCCTCCGGGCGGTGTCCGTGCCGAAGCGCGGCCTGGGGGACACCAGCATCGCCCTCCTGCTCGAGGCCGGTGCGCAGTGGCGGCGCCCGCTGCTCGAGGCGGCCCGACTCGCGGAAGGCATCGCCGATCTGCGGCCCAACGCGCGGGCCGCGTTCCGCGCCTTCGCAGCGCTGGTCGACCGGATCGCCGCGTCCGCCGCCACGGGCACGCCCGCGGAGATCCTCGAGGAGGTCATCCGGCTCACCGAGTACGAGTCGCACCTGCTCGCCGAGGGGCTCGAAGGGCAGGAGCGATGGGAGAACGTGCGCGAGCTCCTCGCGAGCGCGGCCAACTGGTCGGAAGTCGTCGAGCCCGCGGACGACGAAGGCACGCCGCTCGAGCGCTTTCTCGCGGAAGCGGCGCTCGTCTCCGCCAACGACCGGATCACCGGCCAGGAGCAGGGGGTCACACTCATGACCCTCCATACGGCCAAGGGCCTCGAGTGGCCGGTGGTGGTCCTGGCCGGCCTGGAAGACGGATTGTTTCCCCTGGCGCGCGCGGCGGACCAGCCGGAGGGCGTCGAGGAGGAGCGGCGCCTCTGCTACGTGGGCCTGACGCGCGCCAAGGACAAGCTCTACGTGACGTGGGCGCGCGCGCGCGCCGGCGCGGAGGCGAGCTCCGCCCGGGCGCGCCTTCCCGCTTTCTCCGCGCCTTGCCGCCCGCGATCCTCGACGAGCGCCGCACCACGAATCTCTGGGCGCCCGACTGGGGCGGCGCCGCCGGCCGGCAGGCCAGCCGCGAGCGCTGGGGTCGGAGCGCGCCGGCGCAGCGCGCAGGAAGCGCTGGCGCGAGCGGAGGCGCCGCGTCGCCGCCGGTGGAGGAAGCGTCGCAGGATGCGCCGCGGTACGTCAAAGGGGAGCGCGTGAAGCACCGGCGCTTCGGGTCCGGCACGATCCAGGGCCTGAGCGGTGGCGGAAGGGATCTGAAGGTCACCGTGGCCTTCGACGACGAGACCGTCGGGACGAAACAGCTGCTCGTGGCGTACGCCGGCCTCGAGCGTGATTGGGAGGGAGCATGAGTATCGGAGAAGCCGAAGTCCTGCACGCCGCCAGGCTCGCGGAGCTCGCCGTCGACGAGGCCGAACTTCCGCGGCTGGTGGCGCAGCTCGGGAGCATCGTCGCCTACGTCGAGCAGCTGGCCGACCTGCCCGCGGACGAGACGGCGGCCCCGCACCTCGCCGGCGCCGCCACGGCACCGCTGCGGGACGATACCGTCCGCCGCGGCCTGCCGCCGACTGCGCTGGAAGCGCTCACGGGCGAGTTCCGCGACGGCTTCTTCCTCGTGCCGGTGCGCGGCACCCTGGCCGACGGATGACGTCGGCGCGCGAGGTTGCCGCCGCCACGGCCGAAGCGCTCGAGCGCACAGGTGCGGCCGGGCTCAACGCCACGCTGCACTGGTCCCCCGAGCTGCTCGACCGCGAAGCGGCCCACGCGGAGCAGGTGCGGCGCTCCGGCGGAACCGGGTCGACGCTCTACGGCTACGCCGTGGCCGTCAAGGGCAACCTCGTCACCACCGAGCAGCCCACCACCTGCGCGTCGCGGCTCCTCGAGGGCTACGTCTCGCCCTACAACGCCACGGTGGTCGAGCGCCTGCGTGCGGCCGGCGCCATGATCGCCTGCAAGACGAACCTCGATGAGTTCGCGATGGGATCGTCCACCGAGCACTCGGCCTTCGGGCGCGTGAAGCACCCGCTCGATCCGGACCGGGTGCCGGGCGGCTCCTCCGGCGGGTCCGCGGCGCTCGTGGCGGCCGGCGCCGTGCGCGCCGCGCTCGGATCGGAAACCGGCGGGTCGGTGCGCCAGCCCGCTTCGTTCTGTGGGATCGTCGGCGTCAAGCCGAGCTACGGGCGCGTGAGCCGTTACGGCCTCGTGGCGTTCGGATCGTCACTGGATGCCGTCGCCGTCTTCGGCGCGACAGTGGACGATGCGGGCCGCGTCCTCAGCGCCATCAGCGGCCATGATCCCCTCGATTCGACGACGGTGGCCGCGCCACCCATGGGACGGCCGGACTCCTGGGACGACCTCACAGGCATCCGTGTCGGACTCCCGCGCGAATACTTCCCGGCGGACCTCGATCCGGGAGTGCGCGCCGGGGTGGAGCGGGGGATCGCCGCCCTGAAGGAGCTCGGTGCCGACGTCGTCGAGGTCTCACTGCCGCACACCAGGTACGCCGTGCCCGCTTACTACATCGTGGCGCCAGCCGAGGCGTCGTCGAACCTCGCGCGCTACGACGGCGTCCGCTACGGCGCGCGACACGACGGCGATGGGGACGTGCGCGCCCTCTATCGGGCGACGCGCGGCCGCGGCTTCGGCCCCGAGGTGCGCCGCCGGATCCTGGTCGGCACCTACGCCCTGAGCGCCGGCTACTACGACGCCTACTACCGGCGGGCGCAGCAGGCGCGCGCACTCATCGCCGACGACTTCCGGAAGGTCTTCGACAGCGGCATCGATCTGCTCTTCACGCCGACGACGCCGACGCCGGCGTTTCGTGCCGGCGAGAAGACCGACGACCCGGTGCAGATGTACCTCGCCGACATCTTCGTCTGCCCGGCCAATCTCGCCGGCCTTCCGGCCGTGAGCATCCCGGTGGGCCGGTCGGGGGGCCTGCCGGTCGGTGCCCAGATCATCACCCCGTATTTCCGCGACAGCCGGATGCTGTCGGTGGCCGCACTCCTCGAGCGCGCGCTCGACCCCACCGAGGAGGTTCGCTAATGACCTGGGAAACGGTGATCGGGCTCGAGATCCACGTGCAGCTGAGCACGCGGAGCAAGATGTTCTGCGGATGCTCCACCGCGTTCGGCGACGCGCCCAACACGAATGTCTGCCCCGTCTGCCTCGGCCTCCCCGGCGCACTCCCGGTCACGAACGCCCGGGCCATCGAGCTTGCGACCCGGGCCGCGATGGTGCTCGGCTGTACCGTGCACGAACTGAGCGTCTTTGCGCGCAAGAACTACTTCTATCCCGACCTGCCGAAGGGCTACCAGATCTCCCAGTTCGACCGGCCGCTCGCCACCGACGGACAGGTCGAATTCGACTCGGCCGAGCGGGGGCGCGTGGCGGTGCACATCCAGCGGCTGCACGTGGAGGAGGACGCAGGCAAGTCGCTGCACGACCGCGTCCCGGGGCGCACGGCGGTGGACTTCAACCGCTCCGGCGTTCCGCTCGCCGAGATCGTGAGCGGCCCCGACCTCCGGAGCCCGGCGGAAGCGCGCGCGTGGCTCACCGTGATGCGGCAGTTGATCATGTACAGCGGGGCGAGCCGGTGCAGCATGGAGGAAGGCAGCCTGCGCGTCGACGCCAACCTCTCGGTGCGGCGTCGGGACGATGCAAAGCTCGGCACCAAGACGGAGGTGAAGAACATGAACAGCTTCGCCAACGTCGAGCGGGCGCTCGAAGCCGAGCGGGAGCGCCAGGTCGCGCTCCTCGAGGGGGGCGAGAGGGTGCGGCAGGTCACGCTGCTCTTTGACGCGGCGGCCGGGACCGTGCATCCCACGCGCGCCAAGGAAGAGAGCCACGATTACCGGTACTTTCCCGATCCCGATCTTCCGCCCCTGGTCCTCACGAGGGCGTGGATCGAGCGGCAGCGCGCCTCGCTGCCGGAGATGCCGGCGGCCCGGCGTGCGCGGCTCGAAGGGGCCGGCGTGTCCGCCTATCATGCCGGTGTGATCACTGCGGAGCCGCCGCTCGCGGACTACTTCGACGCGCTCGTGGCGGCCGGCGTGCCCGGCCGCCACGCCGCCAACTGGATCACGGCCGACGTCATGACGGCGTACAACGAAACCGGCGGGTTTCCGGTGCCCCCATCACGGCTGGCCGAGCTCGTGGCGCTGGAGCGCGAGGGCGGCGTGAGCCTGCAGGCCGCACGTCGGGTCTTCGGCGAGCTCCGCGCTACGGACGAGCCCGTGCGGGACGTGGCCGAGCGGCTAGGCCTGCTTCAGGTGCGTGAAGAGAGTGCACTGGCGGAGTGGATCGATGAAGTCCTGGCCGCACACCCCACCGAGCTCGAGCGCTTCCGCGCGGGCGAGTCGAAGCTCATCGGGTTCTTCGTCGGGCAGGTGATGAAGCGGAGCGGCGGGCGCGCGGATCCGAAGGGGATCCAGCCTCTGCTGCAGGCGCGCCTCAAGTGACGCGATCGACCGAAGACATCCGCCAGGATTTTCCGGCCCTGCAGCGCGAGCATGGCGGACGCCCGGTCGCCTACTTCGACGGGCCGGGGGGCACGCAGGTGCCGCGCCAGGTCGTTGAGGCGATGGCGGGGTACCTCTACCATCACAACGCCAACACCCACTGGGCCTACCCGACGAGCCGGGAAACGGACGCCGCGCTCCTCTCGGCTCGCGGAGCCTTCGCGGATTTTCTCAATGCGGCGCCTCACGAGATCGCGTTCGGCGCCAACATGACCACCCTCACCTTCCACGTGGCGCGCGGCCTCGGGCGCGGATGGGGGCCGGGCGACGAGGTGGTCGTCACCGAGCTCGATCACCACGCGAACGTCGCGCCGTGGGAGGCGGTCGCGAAGGAGCGGGGACTCACGCTCCGCTGCGTCCGGATGCTGCCGGAGATCGGCACGCTCGACTGGGACGACCTCGAGCGCGCCATCGGGCCGCGCACGCGGCTCCTCGCCATCGGCGCGGCGTCCAATGCGCTCGGCACGGTCACCGACGTGGCGCGCGCGGCCCGTCTTGCGCGCGCGGCGGGCGCGCTCACGTACGTGGACGCCGTGCATTACGCCGCGCATGCGCTGGTGGACGTCGCCGCGCTCGACTGCGACTTCCTCGCGTGCTCCCCCTACAAGTTCTGTGGACCGCACCTCGGTGTGCTCTACGTGCGCGAAGCGGTGTCCGCGTCGATCGACGTTCCGAAGCTGCGCCCGGCGCCGGACGCCGCGCCGGAACGGTTCGAGACGGGCACGCTCAACCATGAGGGCATCGTCGGGGCCGCTGCCGCGGTGGACTACTTCGCCGGACTGGCTGGTGGCGCGACCCGGCGCGATCGCCTGGCCACTGCCATGGCGGCGTTGCACGTGCGCGGGAACGCCCTCGTCGCGCAGCTCTGGAAGGGATTGGGTGCCATCGCCGGTGTGCGATTGCACGGGGTGCCCCCCGAGCGCCCGCGCACGCCGACCGTGGCGTTCACGGTCCGCGGCCTGGCGTCGGAGCGCGTCGCGGCCTCGCTGGCGGAGCAGGGCTTCTTCGTCTCGCACGGCGATTTCTACGCGGCGACCGTCATCGAGCGCCTGGGGGCAGGCGCCGAAGGTCTCGTCCGGGTGGGATGCGCCTGTTACACGACGCGCGAGGAAGTGGATGCGCTCATCGCGGCGGTCGAGCGCCTCTGCGCGGTGCCGGCGGTGCGCGCAGGGTAGCGGGCGAGCTCCGCCGCCCCCGGTCGCCGAGGCGCCCGGGCGGTCACGCCAATCGATTCGAGCGCTGGCCCGCGCTCCCGTTCACTCCCCAGGGGAGCCGCGATTCGAGATTCGGCCAGTAACGGAGTGGATCGTCGGGCAGCCCGTAGTGCTCGAGCGCCACGGCCTGCAGGCGCGCAGCGTT
>JBLNHD010000242.1:0-8698 GCA_050268825.1 Gemmatimonadota bacterium | reverse complement strand
TCACTGCCGCGATGGCGGTCGGCGCGCCATCGTCCCGGCCGGCAGGGAGGAGAAAGGCCAGCGCGGCCACGCCGGCGGCCGCCGCGCCGAAGGTGGCGGCGCGCGGAATGCCCGCGCGCTTCGGCGCGCCGAGGGGAGCGCCGGCCGCCCGCCAGCGGTCGAAGGCATCGACCAGTTCGTTCGCGCTCGCCGGCCGCCGGGCGGGGTCCTTCGCGAGTGCCGCGGCAATGAGCTTCGCGATCTCCGCGGGGATGCCGCTCGGCAGCGACGCAAGCCCGCCCGCGATGTCGAGCGGCCCCTCCCCGGTGAGCATCTCGCGCGCGAGCACTCCCCAGGCATAGATGTCGGTGCGGTGGTCCACCACATGCCCCGACGCCTGTTCGGGCGCCATGTAGCCGATGGTGCCGATCGCCACGCCGGTGCCGGTCACGAAGCCCGAGGCGCGGTTCACGTCGCGCAGCTTGGCGATGCCGAAGTCCAGCAGGTACGCATGCCCGCCGATGCAGAGCACGTTCTCGGGCTTGAGGTCGCGATGCACGACGCCCGCGCCGTGCGCATGCCGCAAGGCTGCCGCGAGGTCGCAGAGGTACGCCATGGCCACGCGCGGCGGCACCTTCTCCTCGCGCCGCAGCAGCTCGCGCAGCGTCTCGCCCCCGACCCAGGGCATGACGTAGAAGAGGAGCCCGTCCGCGTCGCCCGAGTCGATGAAGCCGAGGATGTGCGGATGCGAGAGCCGCGCGGCGATCTGCACCTCGGTGAGGAAGCGGTGGGCCCCGAGCGCTTCGGCGATCTCCGGCTTCAGGACCTTGAGGACCACGAGCCGGTCGTGCTTCCGCTCGCGCGCCAGGTACACCGTGGCCATCCCGCCGCGGCCGATCTCGCGCTCGATCTCGTAGCGTTCGGCCAGCGCGCGCGAGAGATGCGGCAGCATGCCCGCATCCGACGGTGGCAGGACGGGGCGGTCGAGGACGCCGTCGGACCGCGCGTGCGCAGCGATCATGCCCTCGACCTCCCGGCGCACGGCCGGCGGATCGGGGAGCGAGGCGAGCCAGGCGGCGCGCTCCTCCGCCGGCACGTCGAGCGCCTGCTCGAAGAGCTCGGAGATGCGGCGCCAGTCGGAGCTCGTCATGCGGGCGTGACGGGGTAGAGTTCCTTGTACAGCCACGCGCGGGCACGCGCCCAGTCGCGCTGCACGGTGCGCGTGGTGACGCCGAGCGATTCCGCGATCTCGTCCTCCGTCAGCCCGCCGAAGAAGCGTCGCTCCACGACCTGCAGGAGGCGAGGGTCCATTGTGCCGAGGCGGTCCAGCGCGTCGTCGAGCGCCAGCAGCTCGTCGAAGGAGAGGTCCACGCCGATCTGTTCGTTCGTGACGCGCAGCGGGGCGACGCCGCCGCCGCGCTTGGCCGCCTTCCGGCGCCGCGCATGATCGACGAGGAGCCGCCGCATCGTGTTCGAGGCGATGCCGAAAAAGTGCGCGCGGTTGCGCCAGTCGGGCAGCGCGCCGCCGGCCAGCTTGATGTACGCCTCGTGAACGAGGTCGGTGGGCTGGAGGGTGTGGCCCGGGGCTTCGTGGCGGAGGAGCCGCGCGGCAATGACACGCAGCTCGTCGTGGACCAGCGGGACGAGGCGGTCGAACGCATCCCCCTCCCCGGCCCGCAATGCATCGAGCAGGCGGGTCACCTCGCCGCCGGGCAGGGGGTCTGAGGGCGTCACGGGAGGGTCCGGTGTCGGGGTCTATGGCTGTCTGGCGCAATATAGGTCGGAAGGAACGGAATCGGCCATCGCGGGACGTAACGGAGGAAAGACCATGAAGACCATCGCGCTCGTCACCACCATGCTCTCGCTGGCGCTCGCCGCGGGGGCGTCAGCCCAGGGGGCGGCGGAGCCCGAGGATACGGCGGAGGTGCCGCTCTACTCGAACCTGGGCCGTCACGCCTATGCTGTCAGCACCCAGGTCCCGCTGGCGCAGCAGTACTTCGACCAGGGGCTTCGCCTCTTCTACGGGTTCAACCACGCCGAGTCGGTCCGGGCCTTCCTGCAGGCCGAGCGGCTCGATTCCTCGTGCGCCATGTGCGCGTGGGGGGCCGCACTTGCCCTCGGCCCGAACATCAACGCCGGGATGGACGGCAACGCCGGCCGCCTCGCGTACGCCGCCGTGCGCCGGGCCCTCGCGGGCGCGGACCGCGTGTCACCGCGGGAGCGCGCCCTGATCCAGGCCCTGGCCGAGCGCTACGCCGCCGACGCCCCGGCCGCTCGCGCCACCCTCGACTCCGCCTACGCCGATGCGATGACCGGCGTGGCGGCGCGCTATCCGCACGACATCGAGATCCAGGTTCTGCACGCCGATGCCCTGATGAACCTGAGCCCCTGGAACTACTGGACGCCGGCGGGCGAGCCGCGCCCGGCGACTCCGGTGATCCTCGAGCGTCTCGAGCGCACGCTGGCGGAGAATCCCGATCATCCGGGCGCCTGCCACCTCTTCATCCATGCGGTCGAGGCTACCGATCCGGCCCGGGCGGTCGAATGTGCCGAGCGGCTCGCGGCCCTGATGCCGGGGGCCGGGCACATCGTGCACATGCCGGGGCACATCTACATCCGCGTAGGGCGCTACCTCGAGGCGATGGAGGCCAACCGCCACGCGCTGCACGCCGACGAGTCGTACCTGGAGGGTCCGGCTGCCAGCCGGCAGGGGCTCTACCCGCAGGGGTATTACCCCCACAACCACCACTTCCTGAGCTTCGCCGCGAGCATGGCCGGCGCGAGCGCCACGGCGATCGACGCCGCGCGCCAGACCGCGAAGACGGTCGGTCCGGAGCTCGCACGCTCCACGCCCTGGCTCGAGAACGTGACGCCCGTGGTCTTCACCACGCTCGTCACCTTCGGGCGGTGGAACGACGTCCTGGCCGAGCCGCTCCCGCCGGCGGACCTGCGGTATGCCACGGGCATGGCCTACTACGCTCGCGGGGTTGCCTTTGCGGCGAAGCGGCGGTGGGCGGAAGCGGAAGCCTCGCTCGACACGGTGCGGGCCGTCGCGCGGGACTTCCCGGCGGGCGACAACCAGACCGCGCTCCGCATAGCCGTCGACGCGCTCACCGGAGAGATCGCGCTCCGCCGGGGCCGGTATCCTGCCGCCATCACGGCCTTCCGTGCGGCGGTGGTGCTGGAGGATGGGCTCGCCTACACCGAGCCCCCGACCTGGTACTACCCGATGCGGCACTCGCTGGGCAAGGCCCTGCTCGCGGCCAACCGGCCGCAGGAGGCGCAGCGCGTGTTCGAGGAGGACCTGGTGCGCTTCCCGGAGAACGGCTGGTCGCTGCACGGCCTCATCGCGGCGCTCGAGGCGCAGCGACACTTCGGCGCGGTTCGCGTGGCGCGCGAGCGCCTGGAGCGTGCCTGGGCGGGCGCCGACGTCCAGCTGGTGGGATCGCGCTACTAGCAGTCGGACGGTTGGATGCTCGGACGTGAGTCCGGTGCGCCTGGCGCTCCCGCGCCAGGCGCGCTGCCGTCCGGGCGTCCGACCGTTGCAGCCCCTCCGAGTTGATGTCCGGCGGATCCGCCGTCCGCCGTCCTTCCGCCCCTCCGCCCCTCCCCCGTATCTTCCGCCATCTCCTTCCGGAATCGCCGTTGTCCGATCTGCTCGCCCACCTGCAGGCCAGTCTTGGCGGTACCTACCGGATCGAGCGGGAGCTCGGTGGCGGGGGCATGAGCCGGGTCTTCCTTGCGGAGGAGGGCCGGCTCGGCCGGCGCGTCGTCATCAAGGTCCTGCCGCCCGAGACGTCGGCCGGTGTCCACGCGGACCGGTTCGAGCGGGAGATCCAGGTCGCGGCCTCGCTGCAGCACCCGCACATCGTCCCCCTGCTCACGGCCGGCTCCACCGAGGGCGGGGCAGGGGACACCGCGCTCCTCTACTACGTGATGCCGTTCATCGAGGGCGAATCGCTCGCGACGCGCATCGCGCGCGAGGGGGCGCTGCCGGTGGGCGAGGTGGTGCGCATCCTGCGCGACGTGGTCGACGCCCTCACCTACGCGCATTCCCGCGGCGTGGTGCATCGCGACATCAAGCCGGACAACGTGCTCTTCGCCGGGCGCCACGCGCTCGTGGCGGACTTCGGTGTGGCCAAGGCCGTCAGCGCGTCGTCGGGGCCGAAACAGACGACGCTGACGGTCGGAGGCGTCGCGCTCGGGACGCCGGCCTACATGGCGCCGGAACAGGCGGCCGCGGATCCGAATGTGGACCATCGCGCCGATCTGTATGCCGTCGGCGTGGTCGCGTACGAGCTGCTCACCGGCCGGACCCCGTTCATCACTTCGACTCCGCAGGCAATGCTCGCCGCGCACGTGACGGCAACGCCCGATCACGTCGCCGCGCACCGGCCTTCCATTCCCTCGGAAGTCGCCGCCGTCGTGATGCGCTGCCTCGAGAAGCACCCGGCCGATCGCTGGCAGTCGGCCGCGGAACTGCTGGGGCGTCTCGAGGCGCTGGCGACTCCATCGGGAGGTTCGACGCCCGCTGCCACGGCTCCGGTCGCCGCCGTGCGCACCTCGGCGGAGACGGCGATCCGCCGCGCCCATCCGGCGCGCATCGCCGGCCTCTTCCTCCTCGCGACCGTCGCGATCACCGCGCTGGTCTATGGCGCCACGCGCGCCTTCGGGCTGCCCGACTGGGTCTGGGTCATGGCCCTCGTCCTGATGCTGCTCGGGCTGCCCGTCATGCTGTATACCGGACGCCTCGAGCGGCGGCGAGCCGTCCAGCGCGCGACGGGCGCTTTCCGCTACGAGCCGGAGCCGGCGCATCACCAGCTCTTCACCTGGCGGCGGGCCTTCCTGGGCGGGGCTGTCGCGCTCGGTGCGATGGTTCTCGTGGCGGGCGGCTACGCCGTCTCGCGCGCTGTGGGCGTCGGCTCCGCGGCCACGCTCCTGAGCTCCGGACGCCTCGCCGATACCGACCGCATCGTGCTCGCGACCTTCGCCAACCGCACCGGCGATTCGACGCTCGCGACGTCGGTCCTCGAGGCGTTGCGGGTGGACCTGGGCCAGAGCAGCGTCGTCAAGCTCCTCGAGCCGGCGGAAATCCGTGCCGCGCTCGAGCGCATGGGCCGCAATCCGGAGACCGAAGTGGAAGAGGCGCTCGCGCTCGAGGTGGCGCGGCGCGAGGGCGCAAAGGCCGTCGTGGCCGGCGAGATCTCCCGGCTCGGAGAAGGCTTCGTCCTCATCGCCCGGATCGTGTCCGCGGATTCGGGCACCACGCTGGTACCGGTGCGCGAGACGGCGGCGGGAAGCGACGATCTCATCGACGCCCTCAACCGCATCTCGGTCAAGCTGCGCGAGCGCATCGGGGAGTCGCTCAGGAGCATTCGCGCGAGCGATCCGCTCCCCAAGGTCACGACCGCTTCGCTTCCGGCGCTCCAGCTCTATGCGCGCGGCTATCGTGCGTTTGACGAGTCGCGGTATCCCGAGGCGCGCGCCCTCCTCGAGCGCGCCGTGGCCATCGACACCAGCTTCGCGATGGCGTGGCGGAAGCTCAGTGCCGTGTACAACAATCTCGGCGTCGAGCCCTCGCTCAGGACCGCCGCCGCTCGCGAGGCCTTCGAACATCGGGACCGGCTCCCGCCGCTCGAGCGCCACCTCACGGCGGCCAGCTACTACTGGAACGTGGACCGGCAGCCGGAACGTGCGCTCGCCGAGTACGCGGCGGTGCTCGACCTGGATCCCGAGGATCCGACCTCCCTCAACAACATGGGGATGATCCTTGGCGCCATCGGCCGCCCGGCGGACGCGGAGGTTCCCCTCCGGCGCGGCCTCGCGCTCCAGCCGCGCGCCACGATGTTCATCAATCTGCAGGAAGTGATGATCAAGCAGGGGAAGTGGGCGGGCATCGATTCGATGACGGCGGAAGCCGCCCGGGCGTTCCCGGACGCGCCGCTGGGCGATTACCTGCAGACCATCACCGCGATGGCGCGCCGCGACGTGAAGACCGCGGACAGCCTCGCCCGCCACGCGCTGGCCAATCAGGGACCCCAGACGCCGTTGCGTCCGTTGATGTACATGCGCGCCAGCGTCGCGGCGTACCAGGGGAAGCTCGGGGAAGTCGAGCGCCTTCTGGGCGAGGTGGCCCGTTCCTCGGAGGCCGAGGGCGACTTCGGCCGGGCGCTCGACAACCTGGCGGTCGGCCCCTATATCGACGTCCTGCATCGCGAGCAGCCCGAACGGGGTCTCGCCAAGCTCACCCGGCTCCTCGCGGATCGGCCGCTCGATTCGATCGTCGCCCGGGACCGGCCCTACACCGTCCTCGGCGAGATCTATGCCTGGACCGGTCGGCCCGCCGAAACGCGCGCCATGCGCCTCGGATGGGAGCGCTCGCGCCCTCCCGGTGATCGCTGGCCGGGCGACACGGAATTCTGGGACGGCCTCACCGCGATGTCGGAGCTCCGGTGGCGCGACGCGGCCATCGCCTTCGACCGCGTGCGCGCGCTGGCTCACTGCAGCCCCTGCGGTGAGCTCTTTGCCGCGATGGCCTGGGACCGGGCGGGGGAGCCGGACTCCGCGCGCGTGCGGTACGAGCGCGTCTACCTCAGCCCCGTCAGCGAGGAGAACCCGGAAGACGGCGCCTTCATGCCCATCGGCCTGATGCGCCTCGGTCAGCTCTACGAGCAGAAAGGCGAGCGCGGGAAGGCGCTCGCCTACTATGAGAAGTTCGTGGACTTCTGGCGCGAGGCCGACCCCGAGCTCCAGCCGAAGGTGCGGGAGGCGCGGGAGCGGATCGCGGCCCTGAGTGCGGAGCCGCGGCAGGCGCCGTAGGCGCCTCCTACTCCTTCCGCTCCCGCTCCGCCTCCTCCTCGCCCCAGGTATTCTCCCCGGGAAAGTCGAGGCCTTCGTGCCCGCGGGCACCGGATGTCGCGCCGGTGCTGTGGCGGGTCCAGTCGCCGTAGCTCGGCGCGTCCTCCTCGGTACCCTGGCCTTCGAAGACGCCGCCGCCGAGCGTCGCGGCGCCACCTTCGTCGCCGGTGCCGCCGGTTTCGGGGTCCGCCTCGTCCGGCTCCCGCGTTTCGCGGTCATCCACCCCCGGCGTGCCGATCGTGCTGCGGTTCCGCTGCGCGGTCCACTCGTTCGGCGCGTTCGTGCCGAGGCCGCCGTCGCTCGTGAATTCGTTGGGGTTGTCTTCCATGCGCCCGGCCGGCGTGGAGGGCGTTTCTCCCTCTTCCAGCAGCTGGCCGCCCGCCGCCGGCGCAAAGCGCGACCGCCGGTCCGGGCCCTTCCACGCCGCATTCGCGCGCCGGCGCTCCTCCCCCTCATAGCTCATCGCCATGGCTGTCTACCTCCCGCGGCGCGTTTCCCGGAGTTCCTCCGCTCCCCGGGCGCCGCTGTCGGGATTGCCATCGTCGCCGTCGGGTTGCGCGGTGGGATCGTTCCGCTTCCCGCGCTCGCCGCCGGAGCTGTCCGTCCGGCCCCCGCGCGACTCGATGGCGCGCTCGAGCTTGTCGCCGTGCGCCTTGAGGCCCGGCGCCTCCTGCTCCTCGGGGGGCGGAAGCTCCGTCGGCAGCCCGAGCCCGAGGTCGTCCGCCGCGCTCGTCTGCTCGCGGGATGCTTCGTGATGCTTCCGGTCTCCCATGACTCGCTCCTGGCTGAGTGGATGCCGCTGGCGCGGCGCTGACTCAGATTAGCGCGGGAGGATGGGGCCGGTGGTGGTGTGGGTCACGCTGGGCGGTCCGAACGCCCGACTATCTGCCCCGGGCAACCGCCATGTCCACGATCTCCCGCAAGGTCCGGGAGAACGAGTACCCGGCCTCTTCGGCCGAATGCATGAACGACACGCCTTCGGTCAGGTCGGGATTGGGATTCACTTCGAGGACGTAGACGTGGTTGTCGCGGGAGACGCGGATGTCGAGGCGGGCGTAATCACGGCAGCCGGCCACCCGATAGGCGCGCACGGCCACCTCCTGGACGCGCTTGAGGAGCTGGCGCGAGAGGTCGGCGGGGCATTTCGAGCCGACGCGGTGGAAGACCTCCTTGAGCGGATCCCACTTGGCAGCGAAGGTGATGATCCTCGGCTCGTCGGGGGGCAGGTCGGAGAAGTCGTATTCGAGCGGCGGGAGCACCACCGGCGGATCGTTGCCGAGGATCGCGATGTGCAGCTCGCGCCCCTCGATGAACTCCTCGACGAGGACCGGTGCGCCGTACTCGGCGATGACCATCTCGAGCCGCGCGAGGAGCTGGGCGCGGTCGTGCACCACGCTGGCCGCCTCGATGCCGGCGCTTCCATCCTCGCGCGCTGGCTTGACGATGAGCGGATAATGCAGCCCGTGGCGCTGGGCGATCTTCGGCTTCCAGAGCTGGTGAAAGCGCGGCGTCGGCACCCGGTACGCCAGGAGGAGGGTCTTGAGGAGGCCCTTCCGCCGGCAGAGCGCGAGGGAAAGCGGCGCGGCCCCGGTATATGGTATGCGATACAGATCGAGGAAGCCCGCGACGGCCGGCTCGAGATCGGCATCATCGTGAAACGATTCGACCAGGTTGAACACGGCATCCGGCGGGTGACGCTTCACCACCCGCTCGAGGCGTCCGAGATCGTCCCGCAGGTTGACGGGGCGCACGCGGAAGCCCTCATTGCGGAGGCCTTTCACGATGGCGTCGTACTCCTCGGCTACCGTCGCGACGGCGATATCATACTCGGGAGTGAAGCCGAGCGTGGCAGGATCGACGT
>JBLNHD010000241.1:0-4733 GCA_050268825.1 Gemmatimonadota bacterium | reverse complement strand
AGACTGGCGTCGTCGGCTGCGTCCACATCGACGACTACGAGCACGACGTCATCCGCAAGCATGAGAAGACGCGCAAGGACAAGGAAGACGACCGCACGCGCCACGTGCTCGAGCTGAACGCAAACGCCGAGCCGGTCTTCCTTACGTATCGCGGACGGCCCGAGCTCGACCGGCTCGCCGACCGCGCGATGCAGTCGGACCCGCTCTATGACTTCACCGCCGCCGACGGCGTGCGCCACGTCGTCTGGCGGATCGCGGACGTCCGGCCGTGGATCGAGGAGTTCGGCACGGTACCGCACGCCTACGTCGCGGATGGCCATCACCGGTCGGCCAGCGCCTGGCGCGCGGGGCGCGAGCTCAGGGCGCGGTCGGGGACGTCGTACGGCAACGAGGAGTACAACTGGTTCCTGGCCGTGCTCTTTCCGGCGGAACAGCTCAGGATCCTGCCCTACAACCGGCTCGTACGCGATCTCGGCGGCAAGGCTCCCGCGGAAGTGCTCGAGGAGCTCCGCGCGCTCGGAACGCTATCGGACGCCGGCCAGCCGGCGCCCGACGCCCCGGGAAGCATCGGCATCTTTCTCGGCGGCCGCTGGTATCGCCTGGCCTTCGCGCCGGAGACGATCGATCGCGACGACCCGATCGGGTCGCTCGACGTGAGCCTCCTGCAGGATCGCGTCCTCACCCCGATTCTCGGCGTCGGCGATCCGCGCACCGACACGCGCATCGAGTTCGTCGGGGGGATCCGGGGAACGGCCGAGCTCGAGCGGCGCGTGAAATCGGGCGAGATGGCGATCGGCTTCGCGCTGTACCCCACGACGCTCGAGCAGCTGATGGCGGTCTCCGATGCCGGGCTCGTCATGCCGCCCAAGAGCACCTGGTTCGAGCCGAAGCTCCGGAGCGGCCTCTTCGTGCATACGCTGGACTAGACCGGGCCGCACCGCCGGCCCACGATCATCAGGGAGTTGCGCACCGAATGAAGGTCCTCATTGCGGACAAGTTCGAAAAGGTCGGCATCGACGGGCTCAAGGAGCTCGGGGCCACCGTGCTGTCGAAGCCGGAGCTCACGGCGGATGACCTGCCCCAGGCGCTTCGCGACGACGATCCCAACATTCTGATCGTCCGGAGCACGCGGGTCACCGCCGAGGCGCTGCAGGCGGGCAAGAGCCTCGGGCTCGTGATCCGGGCGGGGGCCGGCATCGACACGATCGACGTCCCTGCCGCCTCGGCGCGCGGCATCTTCGTGTCGAACTGCCCGGGCAGGAACTCGGTGGCCGTCGCCGAGCTCGTCATGGGCCTGATCCTCGCGTGCGATCGCCGGATTCCGGACCAGGTGGCCGACATCCGCGCCGGGAAGTGGAACAAGGCGGAATACGCGAAGGCCCGCG
Organism: Gemmatimonadota bacterium; assembly: GCA_050268825.1. Taxonomy (GTDB): domain Bacteria; phylum Gemmatimonadota; class Gemmatimonadetes; order Gemmatimonadales; family GWC2-71-9; genus CAMLLJ01. Next base: position 3,348 of record JBLNHD010000241.1, on the reverse strand, counting down.
GCCTCCACGGCCGGACGCTCGGGATCGTCGGCCTGGGGCAGATCGGGCGGGAGATCGCGGTGCGTGCGCGCGCCTTCGGGATGCACGTCGCAGCCTGGTCACGGAACCTCACCATCGAAAGCGCCGAACAGCTGGGCGTGACCTATTGCGAGTCGCCGCTCGAGGTGGCGCGGCTGAGCGACGTGGTCTCGGTCAACGTCGCGGCCACCGCGGAGACGAAGCACCTGGTGGACGCCGAGTTTCTCGGTTCGATGCGGCGCGGAGCCTACCTCGTGAACACGTCTCGCGGGTCGGTGGTGGACGAGGCGGCGCTCGCGGAGGCCGTGCGCACGCGGGGCATCCGCGCGGGGCTCGACGTCTTCCAGAACGAGCCGGCCGGCGGAACGGGGGAGGTCGCGAGCGCCATCGTGAAGGAGCCGGGGGTCTACGTGACCCATCACGTGGGGGCGTCCACCGAGCAGGCGCAGACGGCGATTGCCCACGAGGTGCTGCGCATCGTGCAGGAATACGCCGAGCGGGGCGGCGTGCCGAACTGCGTCAATCGCCTGGCGAAGAGCACCGCCACGCACGTGCTGGCCGTGCGGCACCAGAACCGTCCGGGTGTGCTCGCGCACGTCTTCCGCGAGCTCGCCGACCGCGGGGTGAACGTGGAGGAGGTCGAGAACATCATCTACCACGGGGCCAAAGCCACGCTCGCGCGGGTGCACCTGAGCTCCCGGCCGGACGAGGAGGCGCTCGCGGCCATTCGTGACGGCAATCCGGACATCATCAGCGTGGACCTCACCGCCATCGACAGGCCTGCCCCATGAACGAACGCATCTTCAACTTCGGCGCCGGACCCGGCGTGCTCCCCGAGCCGGTGCTCGTTGCGGCGCAGCGGGATCTCTGGAACGTGGCCTCGAGCGGAATCGGCATTGCCGAGCACAGCCATCGCGGCAAGGTCTTCGACGCGGTCATCGCGGAAGCGGAGCAGGAGTGCCGCAACCTGGCCGCGATCGGCGACGACTACGACGTGCTCTTCCTGCAGGGGGGCGCGTCGCTCCAGTTCGCGATGGTGCCGATGAACCTGCTGCCGCCGGGCGCCACGGCGGACTATCTCGTGACGGGCGTGTGGTCGGAGAAGGCGGTGAAGGAAGCGGCCATCTTCGGCAAGGTGCACGAAGCGGCGTCGAGCAAGGACCGGAATCACTGCTACATCCCCTCCGCCGACGGCATCCGGTACTCGGAGCATCCGGTCTACGTGCATTTCACGTCGAACAACACGATCTACGGCACGCAGTGGCGCGCCGAGCCCGCGCCGCCTGCGGGCGTGCCGCTCATCTGCGATGCGTCGAGCGACATCTTCAGCCGCCCGATCGAGATCTCGCGGTACGGCCTCATCTACGCCGGGGCGCAGAAGAATCTCGGCCCCTCCGGGGTGACGCTCGTGATCATCCGCAAGGACCTGGTCGAGAAGGGCCCGAAGACGCTTCCGACCATGCTGCAGTACCGCACCTTCGCGAAGGAGAAATCGCTGTACAACACGCCCCCGACCTTCGGGGTGTACATGATGGGCCAGGTCTTTCGCTGGATTCGCGAGCAGGGCGGGCTGGCCGCGATGGCGGAGATCAACGAAGCGAAGGCGCGCATCATCTACGATTACCTCGACCAGAGCCGGGTTTTCCGGGGGACGGCGGATCCGGAGGCGCGCTCGCGCATGAACGTCTGCTTCCGCGCCCGCACCGAGGAGGAGGAGAAGGCATTTCTGGCGGAGGCGGCGCGCCGGGGGTTCGAGGGCCTCAAGGGCCATCGCGCCATCGGTGGCATCCGGGCCAGCATCTACAACGCGATGCCCCGCTCGGGCTGCGAAGCGCTGGTGGCCTTCATGCGCGAGTTCGAGAAGGCGCAGCCGGCGGGGTGACCGGCGTCACGACACCGCGCCGCCGCGCCGCGCATCCTCCGACCCCCGGGGCCATCGCTCCGGGGGTCGATCGCATACGATCCGCAGGCACGAAGCGCGGATGGAGGAGGGACGCATGCACGTGAAGCTCAAGAAGCTCGAGGACCAGGTCATCGTCATCACCGGGGCATCGAGCGGGATCGGTCTCGCGACGGCGCGGCTGGCCGCGCGCCGCGGGGCCCGCGTGGTCCTCGTCGCGCGCGGCGCCGAGGCGCTCGAGCGGGCGCTCGCCCGGGTACGGGAGGACGGCGGCGCGGGGATCACGGTGGCGGCGGACGTGGGCAATCCGGACGACATGGTCCGCGCGGCCGATCGCGCGCGGGAGGAGTTCGGGCGCTTCGATACCTGGGTCAACGGCGCCGCCGCCGCGATCTATGGTCGCCTCGACGAGATCCCGCTGGCAGACAAACGGAAGCTGTTCGACACCAACTTCTGGGGCGTGGTGCACGGGGCGCGGGCGGCGCTGCCGGAGCTGCGCCAGCGCGGCGGCGCGCTCATCAACATCGGGAGCATGCTCTCGGATGTCGCCATCCCGCTGCAGGGCGCGTACAGCGCATCGAAGCACGCGGTGAAGGCGTACACCGCCACGCTGCGCATGGAACTCGAAGCAGACGGCGTGCCGGTGTCGGTGACGCTCGTCAAGCCCGGGGCGATCGACACGCCGTATTACGAGCATGCGCGAAACTACATGGAACGGGCCCCGACGCCGCCGCCGCCGGTATATGCCCCCGAAACCGTGGCGCGCGCAATCCTCACGTGCGCGGAGCGACCGGTGCGGGAGATCGTCGTCGGGGGCGGCCCCCGCGCGATGATCGCGGCCGCGGGAATGGCGCCGCACCTGTCCGAACGGGTCATGGAGCGCACGATGTTCGAGGCGCAGAAGTCGAATCGGCCCGCCCGCCGCTCGGGCGATAATCTCTACGGACCGGCCGACCCGACCGCGCGCGAGCGCGGCCGCTATCCGGGCCCGGTGCTCGAACGGAGTCTCTACACTTCGGCAGCGCTGCATCCGACCCGCACCGCGCTCGCGGCTGCAGGGATCGGTCTCGCGGTCGTGGCGGGCGTCCGCGCAATGCGCAGCCGATGAGCGACCGACAGGCGCTCGTGTCCACGGCATGGCTCGCCGAGCGGCTGGGCGAGCCGGGCATCAGGCCCGTGGACGCGTCCTGGCATCTGCCCGCTGCCGGGCGTGACCCGCGCGCGGAATATCTGCATGCCCATATTCCCGGCGCCGTCTTCTTCGACCTCGAGCGCAGCTCGGACCCCGGGAACCCGCTGCCCCATATGCTGCCAGGCCGACCGCACCGGCCACGCCATGCTGCACACGCTCTACGGCCAGTCGGTGCGGCGCGAGGTCGAGTTCTTCATCGAGTACTTCGCGCTGGACCTGATCATGCAGGACGGCGCCT
>JBLNHD010000240.1:0-2694 GCA_050268825.1 Gemmatimonadota bacterium | reverse complement strand
GGACCGGAAGCGCTCGACGATATCGTAATGCCGGTTCGTCGTCGCGAGCGCAAAATTGCGGCGCGCATAGTAGAAGCGACGGTAGTGCTCGGCCAGGCGCGAGCCCGGCACCTGGAGCTCGGTCTTGTCGCGCTCGCCCCAGAAGGTTCGCAAAAGGGCCGCGCGCGCGCTCCCGGCGGCGCGGTCGAAGGCGCCGAGTACGCTGTCGGGGGCAATGAGGGCCAGGTCCCGGCGGTACGCTGCGAGCGCAGTCGAGTCATCGGTCGCGGCGCCCTCGTAATACGCGAGCTGGGCGTCGAGCCGGCCGCTCATGAGGCCGGTTCGCGCCACCTCGAGCAGGCCAAGCGCGCGATTCGGGCCGGTGGCCACGTACCGGCGGAAGGCCGCGATCGCCGAGTCGGGGTGCCCCACTTCGCGCTCCACCCGGCCTCGCGCAAGCAGGACGTCGGGATGACCGCTGCTCGGCGTTCCCGCCGCCTGGCGCAGTGCGTCGAGTGCGACGCCGAGCTTGATGTTGACCCGCTGCCGGAGCGCGGTGCCCGCCAGCTCGACCAGACCCACCACGAACGACGGGTCCACCGCGGCGGACCGGGCGAACGCCACGGCCGATCGGGTGAGTGCGTCCTTGCCGAGCATCGTCTGGAGGCCGGCGACGACCGAGACTTTCGAGTCCCCCACGCCGTACTCCGCGAGTCCCATCCCGAACCAGGGATACGGCCATTCCGGCTCGAGGTCGATGGCCCACTGGAATTCCGACGCGGCATCATCGTAATGGGACTTGCTGGCAAGCTCGCCCAGACGAAGGGCGATGAAGCCGAGCCGCAGGTGGAGGAGGGTGTTGTTGCGATCGACGCGCGCGCGCTCGATGCCCTCGGCTTCCAGTGCGTTCAGCGCGATCGTATCGGACACGCCGGCCAGCGAGTCCCGCAGGCGCTCGAGCGCCGCGCGATCTTCCGCCGCCTGGGCTGCGAGCCCGGGCGGGACCGAAAGGAGCGAGGCGCCGAGGGCGAGCAGCGAGGCGGCACGACGGCAGGTGCGGAAATGCATGGCAGGATCCATCATCTTTGATCCGGGGAGACGCCCGAGACGCCCACCCCGACACGCCTACGGCTCGGCCGCGCGCTCCCGAAGGAAGGCCCGGAGCCCTTCGAAGACGCCGCGGGCGTAGCGGCGGCGTCCCTCCTCGGAACGTAACGCCGCTTCCTGCTCCGGGACCATCATGAAGAGGCCCTCGGTCAGGATGGCCGGCATCCAGGTGGGCCGCACCAGCGCCAGGTCCCCCCGGCCGATGCCGAGATCGCGAAGCCCGAGCTGCTGCACCAGCGCACGCTGGACGGCGGCGGCGAGGGGAATGCTCCGCGGGTGATTGTAGAAGACGCTCGTCCCGTTGTTCGGAAAGGGGTTCACGCCGTCGGGAAGCGCGTTGTTATGAATCGATACGAGGAGATGCGCGCCGGCGGTTTCGGCGGCGCGGGGACGCGCGCCGAGATCCACGGCCGAATCGGTGGTCCGCGTCATCAGCACCTGCGCACCGGCGTCCGAAAGGAGCTCGCGCAGCACGAGGGCAACGCCGAGGTTGGCTTCGGCCTCGGTCAGGCCGGTCGGCCCGGACGCGCCCGCGGGCGGATGACCCGGATCGACCGCGATCAGGAGCCCCGGAAAGGGGTTCCCACGGTCGATGCGGGGTGGGCGCCGGATTTCCAGGAGCAGGTCGCCCCGGTCCCAGCGCGTGCGGAAGCCCCAGACCCTCGACGCAAGGCGCACGCTGAGCCGCACACCTTCCGGGTGCTGCGTCCAGGTGATTCCTGAAACGAGCGGATCCGCCTGCCCGTACCGGATCCAGTTGACGTCGCCCACCCCGCCGAAGACCGTCAGCTCGAGCTCCCGCTCTCTTTCGACGATCTCGAACGGGGCGCGTTCGCTCAGCGGCACGCGAAGGATCGCGCGATCGGCAAGCGGCGTCAGGGTCAGCGAGCCGACCACGGCATGCGGCGGCGGCCCGGGGACTGGATGCGCCTCGGCCGCCGGCACCCAGGCATGCAGGCCCGGCGCGAGCGTGAGCCGCAGATCGCCATTGACGCGGCCGCTCGCGAGCGCGCGGGTGCCGGCAGGCCAGAACCAGTGATAGGTGGCCCCTGGATGCGCCCGCCCGATCGTGACCCCGTCCCCTGCCGGCGCCGGAGCGTCCGCGAGCTCGACCACGCGGGGCGTGGAGTCGAGCAGCGACAGTTGCAGGCGCCACGCGGCGCGTGCCGTATCCGCGCCGCGCACGGCTTCGATCACGAGGCCGGAATCGGCGAGCGCGCGTCCTCGCAGCAGGGCGACGTACCGGTCGTCCGGAACCGTGCGTTCGAGGTTCTGCGTATCACGATCGAAGGCGCGAATCCCCCAGGCCACGTCGTCCGGCCGTGGATCGGGGGAGAGCGTCGCGATCACGGTGGCGCCCTGCAGGAGTCGCACCTGCGCGCCCGGTGCCGCGCGCGCGCGCAGCGCGATGAATTCGTTCGCCGGCCATTCGACGGTCCCGCGCGGGGCGAGCGACGTCGAATCGATCCAGCTGCGGTCCGCCGGGGGCGTGAACCGCGGCGGGCGTCGCAGCTCGAGCGTCACGTCCTGACTCTCTGCCGGAGTGCGCGCGCGCAGGGTCAGGCGCATGGCACTGTCCCTCGGCAGCCCGACCCAGGCGAGCCATGC
>JBLNHD010000239.1:0-17776 GCA_050268825.1 Gemmatimonadota bacterium | reverse complement strand
GGTCGTCAGCTTCTTTTCATCGAGCTTCGCAATTGACTTGAGGGTTCCGCTGCTACGCTGCCCTCCCGCTCCCTCCACCAACCACCCCCGCACTATCTTCCCCGTGACCCCGAGCCCACTCGAGCCCCGCGACTCGCGCCCCGCGACCATCCCCATGCCCCTCTCCCGCCGCGACGCCATCGCCCGGCTCGCCGCCCTGACTGCCATGACCGCCTTTCCCGGCTGCGCCGTGTCCCGCTCCGGCGGGGGCTCCGATGGGGAACCGCTCGACGGCACCATCGCCGAGTATCTCGCGGGCTACTACCGTGGCCGCTGGTCCGCTGTCGAGGTCACGACCGCCGCGCTCGAGCGATGCCGCGGGCAGGGAATGGCGCTGCACGCCATCGACGTCCTCGCCGAGACGGCACTCGACGAGGCGCGTGCGGCCGACGCGCGACGGAGGGCGGGGACGCTGCGCCGCCCGCTCGAGGGCGTGCCGATGTTCGCGAAGTCGATCTACGACATGGCCGGCCTTCCGACCACGGCATCGAGCGCCGAGTGGGCGCGCCTCTTCCCGAGTCCCGTCTCGCGCGACGCGCTCGAGGTGTCGCGGCTCCGCGCCGCCGGCGCCATCGTGCTCGGCAAGACCGCGGCGGACGACTTCGCCTATGAAGGAGAGGGCACCAGCAGCCACACGGGGCAGGTGCTCAACCCGTACGACCGCACGCGGTCGCGCACCCCTGGCGGCTCGAGCGCGGGATCGGCCGTCGCCGTCGCCTGCGGGATGGCGTTCGCGGCGCTCGGCACCGACGACGGCGGCTCCAACCGGATTCCCGCGGTGTGCACCGGCGTCGTCGGCATGAAGCCGACCTTCGGGCTCGTGCCGCGCACCGGCGTCATTCCCACCTGGCCGTATCTCGACACGCACGGCCCGCTCGCGCGCACCGTCGCGGATGCCGCGCTCATGCTCGCCGTGATTGCGGGTGCCGACCCGTCCGACCCGCTCGCGCTCGCCGGCGTGTGGGACGGCACCCGTCTCGGCACGCTGCGCGACGATGCGCTCGAGGGCGCGCAGCTCGGTGTGGTCGAGGCGCACGTGCCGCGCGCGCAGATGACGCCGGGCGCGGTGGCGACGTGGGACCGCGCCGTTGCCGATCTCCGTTCCGCGGGCGCGGTGGTGGATCGCTTCGAGGCGCCGGTGACGCTCGCCAACTTCCGCGCCCTCTTCACCGAGGCGGCCGAGCGCCGGGGCGACGTGAAGCCCGACCCGCGCTCGCCGGCGCCGACGGCCAACGCCCTCTACTCGTATTTCTCCGGCCGCACCGCCGATCCGCGCGCCGCGATCCGCATCGGGTATCCCGCCTACCGGACGTTCTACGACGTCCTCCCCGAGACGTTCGAGGAGTGCGAGCCCCTCTTCGGCCAGCCGATGGAGCGCGACCCCGCCGGGCAGTCGTTCGCGGCCTCTCGCGCCGAAGTCGTCGCGCGGCTCGAGCAGGCGATGCGCGCCGCGGGCGTGCGCGCGATGGTCTACCCGACGATGCCCTTCAACGCCTTCCCCCTTCCCGACGAGTGGCCCGACGTCCGCACCCCGCTCGGCTACGGCAACTGGCTCGGGCTGCCCGAGGTGTCGGTGCCGGCGGGATACGACGACGACGGAATGCCGGCGCTCAATCTTTCGGTGGTCGGGTTGCCGGGGGAGGATGCGCAGGTGCTGGCCTTCGCGCATGCGTACGAGCGGCAGTCGCGGCGGTTCAGGGCGCCGGCGCAGATTCGCTAGCGGATCGAGGCTTGGGCTGCAGTGAAGGAGGCCCGGGCTCCGCCCGGGCTTTGGCTCGTTCGAGATTCCATGCCTCGTGGCCCCGGGCTATAGCCCGGGGCCACGAGATGCTCACCCCTGCAGATCCCTCCGCTTCTCGGCGCTCTGCGCCAGCAGCCGCTCCGCGAAATCCAGCCGCTCCTGCGCCTCGGCCAGCTCCTGGCGCTGCTGCATGAGCTCCGTCTCGAGCATCTCCATCCGATCTTCGGCGTCGGGATTCGCCAGCTCGGGCGCCTGGCGCCGGCCGAGGCGCACGGCCCAGTAGGCGGCCCCGGCGGCAAGGAGGCCGTGGACTGCGGCGCCCTCCCCCTGCTCCATGCCGATATGGATGCCCGCGCCGACGAGGTTGGCGACGCTGAGGAAGGCGGCGATCGGGCGCCAGAGGCGGGGGTTGAGGGCCATGACGTCGAGCTCCCGGCGAGGGTGACGTTGCAGAGCTAAACGTACTACGGGATCCGGCGCAGGTAGTTTCCGGCCTGAATGGCCGGGCGGGATTCCCGCCAGAATGGCTAAACGGCAGGGATTGCCATACTATATAATCGAAACGGCAGTCGTGGTCCGACCAGCGTGGCACCCCAGACCTCCCCATCCCGAGGCAGCCATGACGACCGGAGCGCACCCCTACCGCTTTGCCGCCCTCACCGGACTCGCCCTCACGCTCCCGTTCGTCATCCTCCAGATCCGCTCGGGCGGGGTGAGCCGGAGCGGGGTCATGGGCGTCGCGGCACTCTTTGCGCTCCTCTGGCTCCTCCCCACGGTGTCCATCAGCTCCTCGTTCCGGATCCTGCGTCCGCCCTCGGGGGTGCAGGGCCGCTCGATCGGCCGGGTGATCCTCGCCGCCGTCATCGTGCTTGCCGCGGCGTGGATCTGGGGATCGCTTCTCGTGGACCAGCTGCCCTGCTTCATCGGGACTCCGAACTGCGACTGAGGGGCGCCCAGCCGTCATTGCGAGGAGGGCGCGAAGCGACCGACGAAGCAATCGGGTCGCGGCGAATACGCCACCCGATTGCTTCGTCGCTTCGCTCCTCGCAATGACGGTTGTTTCCGCGCTACGCCCCCGCCTCCGACAGCATCCCCAGCTCCGCCGTCGTCGGATCGATCACCGCCGCAACCTCGAGCACCCGGTCCGCCGGGAACCCGCCGCGCCGCGCATGCTCGCGGACCAGCTCCGCGTTCGGCGCGAGGTAGACGCAGGTGATCTTGTCCTCGGTCACGTAGCTCTGCACCCACTGGATCGTCGGCCCCAGGTCGCGGAGCACGGCGCACGACTTCTCCGCGATCCCCCGGAGCTCCGCCGGCGAGAGCGCGCCCGCGTCGGGGATCTCGCGCTCGATGAGGAAGCGTGGCATCAGTGGTGGCTCCTGCCGGCGACCGTCGCGCCCTCGGCGTTCGCGCAGCTCACGTTCGGGTTCCACGGCTCGAAGATGCCGCTCGGGTTCCGCTTCCAGAGCCAGACGTGCAGCGCCCAGAGATCGAACTGGTTGAGCTCGAGTTCCTGGCCGAAGAGGACCGGGGGGTCCTCCGACGTCCATGCTGCCGCGGGGATCACGTACTCGAGGCCCACGAGCCGCAGCTGGCCGTTCGGACCCGGCTCGTACATCACCGCCTCGGGACGCTCGACCTCGACAACGCCGTCGAGGAGGCCGACATTGACATAGTGATAGCCCATGCCGCCGGTCGGCTGGTTCTCCATGCACATGTCGAGGAAGAGCAGGTCGTACTCGGCGTCGTCCGCCGCGGCGAAGCGCTGGAAGCGCGCGGTGGCGGCGCGGGCGCGTGCAAGGTCCTGCAGCAGCTGGGGCGAAAGCTCGTCGGGAGAGAGGTTGCCCATCGCCGCGGCGAGGGTGGGGGAAGCCTCGGCGGAGGCGGGTGCGGCGGAGGCGGGTGCGTCGGACACCGGTGCGCCGGCATCGCAGGCGGCAATGAACGCGGTGGCGGCAAGGATGAAAAGGGACGGCTTCATGAATCACTCCAGGATCGAGGTGAGGATGCTGCGGTGTGCGCGACCAACATGCGCGGCGCCGCTTAGCGGGTCCTTCCCCTTGCCCTTAGCCCGGAATTAGCGCTCGCATGGTCTCGATCGAGCTGCTCGGCGGCGCCTGCCTCCGCGTGGGCGACGCCGTGCTGAGCGGTCCGCCGGTTCAGCGCCACCGCGTGGCGCTCCTTGCCCTCGTGCTCGACGCCTGGCCCCGGCCGCTGGCTCGCGACCGCGCCCTGGCGCTCCTCTGGCCCGAGCGGGACGATGCCGCCGCCCGCCGACTCCTCAACCTCTCGGTGCACGTCCTTCGCGGCGCACTCGGCGAGAGCGCCATCCGCTCCGTGGGCGACGGCCTCGTCTTCGATCCCGCCTCCGCCACGTGCGACCTCCACGATCTCCGCGCCGCCTTCGCCGCCGGGGACATCGATCGCGCCGCCCAGCTCTATCAGGGGCCGCTGCTCGACGGGTTCCATCTTCCCGAGTCCGCCGAGTTCATGCAGTGGCTCGACGCGCGGCGGGCCGAGCTCGACGCCGAGTACGTGCGCGCCCTCGTGGCGGCTGCGGACGCGGCGGAGCGGAAGGGCGATGGCGCCGACGCCCTTCGCTCCGCGCGCCGCCTCGTGGCGCTCGATCCTCATTCCGCCCACCACGCCTGCCGCCTCATGCGCGCGCTCGACGCCGCGGGAGACCGCCCCGCCGCGATCCGGCACGCCGCCGAGCACGCGCGGCGCGTGCGCGACGATCTCGAGTTGCCTCCCGATCCCGCGGTCGAGGCGCTGGCCGACGAGCTGCGCCGCGCGCCGGCGGCGACGGCGGCCTTGCCGTCGGTGGCGGTGCTCCCGTTCCTGGCGCTCGGCGGCACCGGCGAGCACGAATACTTCGCCGACGGCGTCACCGAGGACGTGATCGCCCACCTCTCGAAGATCCGGTCGCTCCGGGTCATCGCGCGGTCGTCGGTGATGCAATTCCGCTCGCGCGAGCGGCCGCTCGGCGAGATCGCCGCGGCGCTCGGCGTCCGCACCGTGCTCGACGGGAGCGTGCGGCACGCCGGCAACCGCGTGCGCGTCGTGGCGACGCTGATCGATGCCGGGAGCGAGCGTCCGCTGTGGAGCGAGACGTACGACCGCGACATCACCGACATCTTCGCGATCCAGACGGACGTCGCGCTCCGGATCGCGGCCGCGCTCCGCGCCGAGCTTTCGGCCGACGAGCGCGGGCGGGTGCACTCCGCGCCCACGCGGGACATCCAGGCGTACCGGCTCTTCCTCCGCGGCCGGCAGGCCTTCATCCAGTTCACGGCCGACGAGCTCGAGCGCGCAATCCCGTTGTTCGAGGCGGCGATCGCGCACGATCCGCGATTCGCGCTGGCGCACTGCCTGCTGGCGATGACGTTCGTCGAGCTTGCCGAGCAGGCGGCAGCGCCCACCAAAGAGCTCTTCGCGCGCGCGAAAGTCTCGGCGCACCGCGCACTCGAGCTGGCCCCCGACCTGGCCGATGCGCATGCCACCGACGGATACCTGAGGATGGTTGCCGATTTCGAATGGGAGGCCGCCGAACGGGGGCTGCAGCGCGCGATCGAGCTGAGCCCGAGCAGCGGCTACGCGCTCGACCTCTATGCGCGCCTCTGCTGGGCCACCGGCCGCTTCGACGAGGCGATGCCCTTGGCGCGCCTGGCGCAGCAGCTCGATCCGGCGGCCAACCGGTCCGACATGTCCACCATGCTCCTGCGGGCGGGGCGCTACGCGGAGGCACTCGAGACGTCGCGCAACGCGCTCGAAGTCGAGCCGTCCCATCCGCGAGCCCGCGCCACCCACGGCTGGGCGCGATTCCTCACGGGCGACCGGGAAGGCGGGATCGCGGAGCTCGAGTACGCCGTCGAGTGCTCGGCCCGGACGCCGCTCTGGGTGGCGCAGCTCGGGGAAGCGCTCGGGATGGCTGGGCGGCCCGCGGCGGCCCGCGCGCTGCTGGGCGAGCTCGAGGCGCGAGCCGCGCACGAATTCGTGTCGCCCTATCTCTTCGCCTACATCCACACGGGGCTCGGCGATGCGGACCGGGCGCTCGACTACCTCGAGCGCGCCGTTGCCGACCGCACCGGACCCACGTACAGCATCAAGGGGTCGTTCCTCTTCGTGCCGCTCCGGACCCACCCTCGCTTCAAGGCGTTGATGCGCACGATGAATCTGTGAATGCCGCCATGCGTTCGACCCGCCTCGTACAGCAACATGTCGTTCGGGAAGGGGACTACGTGGCTGCGTTCCGGCTGGGGAAGTAACGGTCGTCAGTTCAAGGGCAGCACTCCGGTAAACCGGCGCGCGCCGGCATCGAAGGTGATGACCGCAACCTGCCCCGCCCGGAACACCATCGTCGTATCCAGCGTTACCGAAACCGGTAGCGCGGCGCGCTGGCGGCGCGCGCGCTCCGTGCGCTCGCGCTCGCCGCGGTCCGCAGAGATCCCCGAGTCGTCGTCGCCGGCGTCATCGCCCTCGGGCTCGTCGTCCTCGTCGCGGGCCGCATCCGCCTCACGCCGCACAAGCGACACCTGCACCCGGTGCCTTCCCGGCGCGACGTCGAGCTCGCGGAGATCGTGGATCGGCCGGTCGTTGCGGACACCGCCGCCCCGGAGGACGGCGTCCTCGACCTGCCGGCCGTCGATCACGACCGTGAGCGCGTAGGTTGCGAAGCCGCCCTCGCATTCCATCCGCTGCCGCATGTGCTCTGGCCGGAGCACGAGCTCCTCGTCGGAGAGCGCGCGGCACTGCTCGATCCGCTCGGGGCGCGCCGTCCACGAAAGCCGGAGACGGGACGCATCCGCCGCGTGATACGGTGTCGCGATGCCGGAGCCGGCCGCGAGCGCCGCGGCCGCGGCGGCCGTGACGCCGAGCGTCGCGATGGCGCGGCCGAGGTTCCGCTTCATCGATCGTCCTTCGCGACCGGCACCGGCTCGCAGACGAGGTCCGGTTCGGCGAGTTCCGCCGCGGGAAGGTCGAGCGCGGCGAAGTCCCGCGCGATGGCGTCGTACGTGGCGAGAGCCTCGCGCCGCGCGCCCGGTGCGAGCGTCAGCGTGCGCACGCGCCGCCGGTCCACGCGCGGCTGCAACTCCGCCTCGCGGTCGTTGTACAGCCGCTCGTGCAGCCACTTCGGCCCTTCGCGTCCGATGCAGTCGCGCGGGGGGCAGTGGCAGATCACGACACCCGCCGCGCCGCCCCGCACGAACATCTCCACAACGGAGGAATGGAGGTTGCCCGCGCACGTCACCAGATGCACGTGCGCCCCGCGCGCGCGGATCGCTTCCACCTGGGACTCGGGCGCCACGCTGCAGCACACGGCGACCACCCGCCTCTCACTCGTCCCCCCGAGTCCCGCGCCCCCGAGTCCCGCCCCGCGCACCGCTGCCAGCTGATCCCGTCCCGTCCGCCCCGGCGGCCCCACCCCCATGGGCGCGCACGAGCCGGCGCAGATGCCGCAGCTCACGCAGCGCGCCGGGTTGACCAGCGCCACGAGCGACGGACGGTCGTCGTCCCGCTCGACCATGGTGATCGCATCCCAGGGGCAGTCCTGCGGGCACTGGTTGCACCCGGTGCAGAGCCGCGGGTCCACGACGCTCGGCGCCCAGCGCTCGACGCGGGCCCGGCGTGTGAAGCGGGGAACGAAGAGCAGCGCCAGCGAGAGCCCGAGGCCGGCGCCCCACACGACCCCGCGCGGCAGCTGCTCGGTGAGCGGGAGCCACCACGCGGCGAAGAGATTGAGCGGCGTATCGGCGGGAAGGCGGAAGGGATCGGCGGCCGGACCGAGCGGGGCGGGGAGGACCACCGCAGCGAGCGTGAGCGCCGCGAGGATCGTCCAGGTGATGCGCCTCGGCGGCAGGAGCACGGGGCGCGCAACGCGCGAGACGTGGAGCCAGAGCAACGCGCCCATCGCGAGCGGCAGCCCGATGTGCACGAAGAGGTTGACGAAGAAGAACGCGCTCGGGAGCGGCCGGTCTCCGGCGAAGAGACGGCTCAGCGGCTCCGACAGCACCGGGAGGACGTCGAGCAGCCGCGCGCCCTCGCGCGCGAGGCGCTCGCCGAAGCTGTCCCACGCCATCACGAAGCCGGTCCAGGCGCAGACCAGGCCCGCGCCGAGGAGCATCAGCCCCGAGATCCACGCGAGGCGGCGCGGTCCCCAGCTCCGCGCCTGCGCGAACATGCGGAGGAAGTGCAGCGCCGCCGCGACGATGAAGAGGTCGGAGGTGTAGCGGTGGAGGGTCCGGATCCAGCCGCCGAGCCACGGATCGGCCGCGATCCGCGCGACGGACGCCGACGGTGCGCCCACGCGATAGACGAACACGAGGTAGAGGCCCGTCGCGAGGAGCGCCAGGAGCATCGCCACGGCGACGGTGCCGCTCTGGTGCAGTGGATTCCACCGCCACCCGTAGGCACGGGTAGCGGCGGCGTCGAGAGCGCCGAGGAGGCGGCGGGCACCGCGTTCGAGGAGTCGCACGGGGTCTTGCGGAAAGTTTATCATCTGTGCATGATAAATCCAGTCCCTCCCCCCCGGATTCCCATAGCATGTGGCTTTCGAGCACCGCCCAGCAGGCGATTCACGCCGTCCTCTGCGTCGCGCGCGAAGGCGGGGCCCCGCTCCGCGTGGACGGCATCGCGGCGGCCACCGGCTTCCCGCGGAACTACCTGTCGAAGACGCTGCACCTCCTCTCGCGCGCCGGCGTGCTCACGTCGGAGCGTGGCCCGCGCGGGGGGTTCCGCCTCGCGCACGCGCCTGAGCGGCTCACGCTGGCGGCGGTCATCGCGCCTTTCTCGCGTCCCGGCCTCCGCTGCCTTCTCGGGCGCCCCACCTGCGGCGACCGGAATCCCTGCGCGGCGCACTCGCGCTGGAGCGAGGTGGCGCGGACGATGGAGGAGTACTTCGGCACCACCACGATCGCCGACCTGCTGCGCGACTCGCGGACGCGGCGCCGATCGGACTTCCGGCCACACCCATCCAAGTGAGGAAGCATGGATCCGTCAGCCACGCCCGGTACGGAGAGCGATGAGCGGATTCCGCTCGGTCAGCGAGTCTTCGACAACATGTACCTCCTGCTGGTCCTCGGTGTCCTCGTCATGCTCGTCGTGTTCACCGGGTGGGGCATCTGGGAGATCGTGTCCCTCCCGCCCGCCACTCTTCCGTAGGAGGATGGCATGCCGCTGACCAGGGTCCATACCGGCCTCGATCCGGTGCCCGGCGTGTGGTGGAAGCCGGCGCACAAGGCGGAGCGGGTCTGGGTGTCCATCGCCTTTGCGTGGTGTATCGTGCTCTTCGCGATGATGCCGCTCTGGCACTGGAAAGGGGGGCAGAACCCGGCGGGCGTCCGGACGCGGGTGGAGCCCCGCGCCTTCTACCAGCGCACCGTCGAGTTCGCGAAGCAGTACGAGATCGGCACCGACGCCGGGATGCCGATCGCCGCGCCGCCCCCGGGGGCGGACGTCTATCTCGTCGGGCTCACCTACCAGTGGTACCCGATCCTCCAGCTCGAGCAGGGGAAGGAGTACATGCTCCATCTCTCGGCGCTGGACGTGAACCACGGCTTCTCGCTCTACCCGCTCAATGTCAACTTCGCGGTGGTGCCGGGCTTCGACTACGCGCTGCGTGTCACGCCCACGTCGTCGGGTGATTTCCGCATCATCTGCAACGAGTTCTGCGGGATCGGGCACCATACGATGGTGGGCCGCGTGATCGTGGTGGATTCGGCCGGGAACACGGTGGCCGACAAGCCGGCCAGCATCGAGCACGGAGGTGCCCTGTGACGACGACCGCACTCGAGCGCCCGGTGCGCACCTGCCCGGTCACGAGCCGGCGCATCGACCTGCAGGCCGAGCGGCTGATCCGCGCGAATGCGGTCGTGTCGGTCGTGGCGCTCCTCATCGGCGCCACCGCGGCGCTGCTCCTGGCGCTCACCCGCTGGCAGGCCATTCATCTCCTGCCCGCCGAGTGGTACTACCGCATTCTCGGCGTGCACGGGATGAACATGCTGATCTTCTTCATCATCTTCTTCGAGATGGCGGTGCTCTGGTTCGCCGGCACCGTGCTGCTCAACGCGCGCCCCGCCGCGCCGAGATACGGCTGGTTCAACTTCGGTCTGATGGTCGTCGGGTCGGTCATGGTCGAGGCGATGCAGTGGAGCGGCAAGGCGGACGTGCTCTACACCTCGTACCCGCCGCTCAAGGCCCATCCGCTCTTCTACCTCGGCATCATCCTCTTCGCGGTCGGCGCCCTCAGCGTCGTGGGCCAGTTCTTCGCGACGCTCACGATCGCGAAGCGCGAGCGGACCTACGAGGGCTCGATGCCGCTCGTCGTGTACGGCGCCATGACCGCGGCCATCATCGCGGTCATCACGCTCCTCCACGGCGCGATGGTGTACATCCCGACCTTCCTCTGGTCCATCGGGCTCATCGGCGGCGTGGATCCGCAGGTCTACCGGCTCCTCTGGTGGGGCCTCGGGCACTCGGCCCAGCAGATCAACGTCGCGGCAATGGTGGCGATCTGGTACATGCTCGGCGCGCTCACGGTCGGGGCGGTGGTGCTGAACGAGAAGGTGAGCCGGTGGGCGTTCGTGCTCTACATCCTCTTCATCTCGATGGCGTCGGCGCACCACCTCCTCGTGGACCCGGGCTTCGGGCCAGCGTGGAAGATCGTGAACACCTCGTATTTCATGTACATGGCGGTGCTCGCGTCCATGATCCACGGGTTCACGGTGCCGGCGGGGCTCGAGCTCGGCATGCGCCTGCGCGGGTACACGAAGGGGCTCTTCGAGTGGCTGCGGAAGGCGCCGTGGGGCGATCCGGGCTTCTCGTCGCTGGTGCTCTCGGTCGTGGTGTTCGGCTTCTTCGGCGGGATCACCGGCGTCACCATCGGGACGGAGCAGATCAACATCATCGCGCACAACACGCTCCGGGTGCCTGGCCATTTCCATGCGACGGTGGTGAGCGGCACCGCCGTGGCCTTCATGGGTGCGACCTACTATCTCCTTCCGCTCATCTTCCGCCGGAAGGTGGCGTTCTGGGGGCTCGCGAAGATCCAGCCGTACATGTTCGCGGGCGGGCTGCTGCTCCTCGAGTTCGGGATGACGTTCGCCGGCAGCTTCGGGGTGCCGCGGCGGCACTGGGACATCAGCTTCGCGCAGTCCGCGCACGACGTGCCCTTCAGCCCCGTGGTGGACCTCTTCATGGCGATGGTCGGCATCGGGGGCGTCATCGCGGCGACGGGCGCGTTCGCGTTCATCCTGATCGCGGTCACCTCCGTCTTCTTCGGCCAGCGCGTCACCGAGTTCCCGCGCGGGAAGCCGATCGCGGGAATCCCGCAGGGGCTCACGAATCCGCCGGTGCACGGCCCCGGGGTGGATGCGCTCAACGAGGAGCTGCACGCGCCCGCGCGGGGGTGGGCCGGCGCGACGCCCGGCACGCTGGTGCTCGTGGGGATCTTCTTCCTCGCGTTCATGCTCTACTACTTCACCAACTGGAAGCTGCTGAGCTTCCTGTGGCGCATCGGCTGACCGACGGCCCGGGCAGCGACGAGCGGCCCGGCCTCGCGCTCACCGCGCTCGTGGCGATCCTCGTGGTCACCGCGGCGTGGTGGGCGCTCGCGCTCTGGCCGGCGGCGGCCGAGCCGGAATGGCTCGTCCGCACGCGGGCCGCGTGCTTCGGGTCGCCCCGCGGGGGGCTGCCGGACGCGCGCGGATGGATCATCCTGATCGGCGAGCCGATCGGCATGCTTGGCATGCTCCTCGCGATCGGGCATCGCGGGCTGCGGCGGGATCTCGCCTGGGTCGGCGCGGCGCGGTGGCGCCGGATCACTGGCGGGGCCGTTGCGCTCGCCGCGCTGGTGGGGACCCTCGCCCTGGGCACGCGCATCGCGCGCGCGTGGGAAGCAGGTCGCGTCGCGTATGCGCCGGACCTCGCGACGCTGCAACCAGCCGCGCTCGCGTCGCCGCACGTCCGCCTGGTGGACCAGCACGGGCGGCGCTACTCGCTCGCGGAATGGCGCGGCCGGCCGGCCATCCTCACCTTTGCCTTCGGGCATTGCGCCACCGTGTGCCCGCTGATCGTGAGCGACCTCCGGGCGGCGCGCCGCCGCGCCGACCGCACCGACGTGGCGCTCGTGGTGGTGACGCTCGATCCCTGGCGCGATACGCCGGAGCGGCTCGCATCGATCGCGCGCCACTGGGAGCTCGGCCCGAACGACCGCGTGCTCTCGGGCAGCGTGGAGGATGTCGAGGCGGTGCTCGACAGCCTCGGCATTGCGCGGCAGCGCAATGAGACGACGGGGGAAGTGGATCACGCGACCACCGTCTTCATGCTGGCATCCGACGGACGCCTCGCATGGCGGGGCGATGGCGGCATCAGCGGGGTGGAGCGGCTGCTCGCAGCGCAAGCGCCCTGAGGCCGGGCACGATCACCCGCGGACCCTCCATGCGTTGCCATCCTGCCGCGCGCAGCTTCAGGCTCCTCGCGATCGGTGCCCTCC
The DNA here is from genome assembly GCA_050268825.1 of Gemmatimonadota bacterium. Taxonomy (GTDB): domain Bacteria; phylum Gemmatimonadota; class Gemmatimonadetes; order Gemmatimonadales; family GWC2-71-9; genus CAMLLJ01. The sequence goes on along the minus strand of JBLNHD010000239.1, from coordinate 5,504 downwards.
TCGCGGCGCCGGCGGTCGCGCGCGCGCAGGCGGCGCGGCCCGTCCTCACGGCCCGCCTCGATCATCTCATTCTCGTCGTTCCTGATCTCGATTCCGCCACGGCACCGCTCGAACAGCTGGGCTTCCGCCTCAAGCCGGGGCGGCTCCACGCGAACAACCTGATCAACCGGCACGTCAAGTTCCGGGACGGCACCGGGATCGAGCTGATGTCGCTCGCGGGGCCGCCACGCGATTCCATGGCGATCCGCTACCGGCAACTGCTCGAGCGCGGGGCAGGGGGTGCGTATGTCGCGCTTCGGAGCGAGGACCTCGGCGCCGTTGCCGCCGAGGCTCGCCGGCTGGGTCTTACAACGCGTCTTTCGAGCTCGGGCGCATGGCGCTTTCTTGATTTCCCGGGAGAGTCCGATGCTTCATGGGCATCCGATGCGTCGGCCGTCTTCTTCGTATCCGGCGGCACGCCGGCCAACGATCCGGACTCGCTCGTCGCCCACCCGAATCGGGCGCTCGCCCTGACGCAGGCGTGGGTGGAGGGAGGTCCTCTGCTCGACAGCCTGCTGCACGCGGCCGGGGGCCGACACGTGGGATCCGTCCGCGGCCCCGACGCACGCGCAGGCACGCGCTGGCAGCTCGCATCGGGTCAGGTCATCGTCGTCTCGCGTGACTCCCCTCGCGCGTGGCCCCGCCCGCTCGGGGCTGTCGTCGGGCGCGCGCAGCTCGCTCCGGTACCCGTATCGCTCCATCGCCTGCCGATCGGGGTCTGGATCGCCTTGATGAACGACACCGGGACGGACTGACGCGACTCGCCGCGGCGCCCCCCGGGCCCTGTCGCGGCCGGTGAAAGGCGGTAAGTTCCCCTCGCGGTCCCGTTCACCGCGCACCTGAGCAATTGCGCCAGCCATGTCCGTCTCACGCGGCATGGCTCGGCGGTCTCGCCACCTCAGGTCGGTGCCCATGGCCCGGCGGTCCTGGTGTACTTCCCATTTCGTTCTCTCCGCGGCCCTCGTCGCGGGGTGTGACTCGTCGTCGCCCACCCTTCCCAATCCGAATGCCGGATCTGCGATAGCCCTCGTCGTCTCCGAGCCGGCGCGGGCTGCCCAGGCATCCCGCGGGGCGGTCGGCGTGGCGGCCAGCTCCCGATCCAACGATGGGGCGGCGTATGTCTCGGCCGAGCCGGGAGCGGTTGCGGATGCGAGCACCGTCGAGATCGAGAACCTGCGCCTGCACGAGGTGACGCCGGTGCAGCTGGTTGCCGGCGGGTTCGACCCGGTCACCATCCCTGCAGCCGTCGGCGACTCGCTCGAGTTCCGCTTCACGCTCACGGGCGGTGGTGTCACGGTGATCCGTGCGGCGGTACCGGTCCGCCGCCGGCCCAGGGTGGTGCGTACGCATCCGGCGCGCGGGCGGCGGGACGTGGCCATCAATTCGATCGTCACCACCGTCTTCAGCGAGCCGATCAACCCGACGACGCTGCGCGACTCGACCGTGCGGCTCCTGCGCGACGGGGTAGCCGTCCGCGGCACCATCCGGCCTGCCCCGGGGCCGGTGCCGGGTGTCGAGTTCGTGCCGGCCGAACCGCTCCTTCCCGCGACGACCTACCGGCTCGTCTTCGACGGGCGGATCACCGACCTCTCGGGCGATGCGCTCGAAGTACCGGATCCGATCGAGTTCGTCACGTTCGGCGAGGGCGGCACCGGTGTCCTCACCGTGATCACGACCACGCAGGGCACCGACCAGCCGGACGGCTACGCGATCATGGTGGACGGCCGGTTCGCGGAGAACATCGGCGTGAGCGACACCGTCGTCATCACCGGGCTCGGTGCCGGCGAGCATCACGTCCTGCTCTCCGCAATGAGTGAGTACTGCTATGCCACCGGGGGCCTCTACCGGCAGGCGCGGCTCACGCCCACGCTCGACGCCCGGGTCGTGTTCAACGTCGTCTGCACCGATCTCCCGGAGCTCGAGCTCCGGGTGGCGACGACGGGAGTCGAGCGGGATGAGGATGGGTACCGGGTTGTGGTGAACCGCCTCTGGGACGCCTCCGTTCCTCCGGAGGGTACGCTGCCGCTGCGGGAAGTGCGGTATGGCATCAACGTCGTGTCGCTGTACGACGTGCGGCACAACTGCAGGGACCCCCAGGGCCTCCGGCGGGTCGTGGATCTCACCGCCGGCCAGACCGGAACGGTGTCCTTCACGCTGCGCTGCACCCCCGATTTCACCCCGCCCGAAAGGATTGCCTTCGCGTCGTACCTGCCGACTGGCCTGTCCGCGATCGTGATTGCCGATGCCGACGGGGCGAATCGCCTCCAGCTGACCGATGGGACTGCGGAGGACCGCCTCCCGGCCTGGTCGCCCGACGGGAGCAGGCTCGCCTTCGTCCGCGGAAGCGAGTGGGACCCATCGCAGGTGTTTCTCGTGAATGCGGATGGGTCAGGGCTTCGGGAGCGCGTGCTCACGTTCAACCCGGGGACGATCGTCTCGATCGCGTGGATATCCGCAGGCCAGGAACTTGCGCTCTCGACGGCGACCGGGGTGGTCTACGTCATTCGCACCGACGGCGATATCGACGCATCGGGCGATCCGGCGGTGCGGCAATTCGGTGCCGGCTACTCCTCATATGGGAGCGCGTGGTCGCCAGTCGAGCCGAGAATCGCGTAAATCTGGGGATCCACCATCCGGATCGCCGATGGCGGCGGAACCTACCTCCGCGAGATCCGTTCGGACCCCCCGGCGGTCTGGGAAGATCCCGTGTGGAGTCCCGATGGCCGGCGGATCGCGGTCGTTGCATGCCGCGACCCGGTCGAGGGCGAATGCACGAGACTCGCGCTCGAGATCCTGCCGGCATTCGGAACGGGAAGCACCCTCCTGCCACTGCCGGATGTGGTACACCGGCCCGCCTGGTCTCCCGACGGGAGCACATTTGCGTATTCCGGCTGCAGCGGTTGCCGCGGCATCCGGTACCTCCGCACCGACGGCACGGGAACATCCGTCACCATCGACGACGGATTCGATCCCGCCTGGAAGCCGTAGGCTTCGCCGCTGGCGGTGCGTGGCGCGCCCGACTCACCTGCCGGACCTGAGTGCCCGCACCTCCGCCGTGAGCTCCGCAACGTCCGCCCGCAGCGCGCGGATGGCCGTCGTGCCCGCCAGCTCGGACTCCTCCGACCCGGCTTCCCGCCCCACGAAATACGTCGCCAGCGATGCCGTGACATACCCGAACACCGCGAAGGCGTAGAGCGCCAGCAGGATGCAGAGCGTGCGGCCCTCTGCCGTCTTCGGCCAGTACTCGGAGCCCATCGTGGTCATGATCATCGCGGTCCACCAGAGAGCGGTCGGGTAGTCGACCAGCGCGCCGCCCGGCGTTTCGTGCTCGAAGGCATACATGCCCGCCGCGCCCGCGAACGTCACCAGCAGCGTGAGCATCAGCACGTAGCCGAGGCCACGGCGCCCCATGCTGCGGCCCAGTGCACTCATGCCGCGATTGATGGACCCGATCACCTTCACGCGGCGCACCCCGCGCACGGCCCGGCCGGCGCGAAGGAGGCGGAACGCCCGCGCCACGCGGAGCACCCGCAGGGCCGGCACGGCCAGCGAGATGACCGTGAGCCAGTTGCCCCTGAGGTAGGCGCCCTTGTCCGGTGCCAGGGTCAGGCGGAGCGCGAAGTCGAGTAGGAAGACGATCCAGATGACGGTGCTCAGCGCCGCGAGCACAGGGGAAAGGCCTTCGGTCAGCTCGAGAACGAGAAGCCCGAGCCACACGAAGCCCAGGAGCTGCATCGGCCATTCGAGCCATGCCTCGAGCTGCGCCAGCGCGGCACTGCGCTCGCGCGCTTCGGTCGGTGTGTCCTGACTCTCGTCGTCTCGCTCTGGCATCGGCAAGTGTCCGTCATGGGTGTGGAACAGCGTCCGGCGCTGCGGGCCGCGCGCGCGGCGCATCGGGCGGGCCGGAGATCACGGGCCGTACGCGACCTTGACCTTCGAGCCAAAGGCGCGAACCACCTCGCGCGTGACTCCCCGGATGCCGGAAACGCGGAGCGCCTGGAGCCGCGGCAGCGCCGCGAGCATGGCGATGCCGGCGTCGGTGAGCGCCGCGCACGAATCGAACGTGACTTCCTCGAGCGTCTCCATCCGGCTCAGCAGCGCGGGCGTGCGGTCGGTGATCCGGGTGTAGCTCGCGAAATACTTCCGGAGGCCCAGCTCCGCGATGTGCTCGGTTGCGCGGTCTCCGGTCTCGCGGCAGTACATGAGGACGAGGGACTCGAGCCGGGGGCACCGGGCGACGTGGCGGTACCCCTCGTCCGGGACGTCCATCGGCATGAGCTCCGTGAGCGCCGGAAATCGAGGCAGGATCGCGAGGCCTGCGTCGTCCACGTTGAGGCAGCTCACCGAGAGCGAGCGAAGCGTGGGGATGTTCGCGAGCGCCTGGAAACCGCGCCGCCGGAGGTTGTGGCAGCGACGGCCCCAGAGATACTCGAGCGAGCGGGAGCCGGCGAGGGCGGAGAACCCATCGTCGCCGGCCACCGTGTCCTGGCAGACGAGGTGCCGGAGCCGTGGCAGCGCCGCGATGTACGGCATGTCGGCATCCTTCGCATCGAACGAGAGCGCCGAGAAATGCGGGAGCCCGGCGAGCGGTGCGAGGCCGGCGCCCGTCACCGCGAGGCGGCTGCTGTCGAGATTCAACGCGAAGAGGCCTTCGCACGCGGTGAGCTCCGCGAGGCCCGCGTCGGTGAACGATCCCCGCAGCTGCAGGTGTGTCGGGTGCTCGTCGTAACTGAAGAGGTGCAGCTGCGGTTCCTCGCCCTGCCACGTGCGGAAGGCGGGATACTCACGAAACGCCGCCAGTCCCGCGTCGGTGACCTGCTCGCCGGAGCGGAAATGACGCAGCGCAGGCTTCCCCCTGAGCGCGCGGACGGCGCCGTCTCCCGTGGCGGTGCCCGAGAGGTCCACCACGCGCAGGCGCTCGCAGCTCGCGAGCTGCACGACGCCGGCATCGGTAACGCCCGTCCACCCGAGGCCCAGCGTCTCGAGGCTCGCCACACGGCCGAGCGCTTCGAGTGCCGCGTCACCGATGGGCGTGCCGCCGAGCTGGAGGTTCCGGAGCCGGGGAAGCCGGGCGAGGTGTCGCAGTCCCGCATCCGTCACGCCGCGCGAGCCGCTCAGGTCGAGCTCTTCGACATGCTCGATCCGGGAGAGACGCTCGAGCACCGCATCGGTCATCTGCCCGGTGGCGTGCACGGCGGAGAGTCCGCGATCCTCCAGGGCCTCCAGCAGGTCGTCCCAGCTCCGGGCGAGCACGGTCGTCGCCGTCTCGAGCGGGTCCGGGTTGCCCGCGACGTACGCGCCGACCTGCTTCGCGAGAATCGGCTTTCCGGGCGGCGTCGACCCGGTGAAGGCGACGAGGCCGCTGGTGGCGGAGACGTTGAAAGGTGAGGGGGAGTAGCGCACCCGCGCAACGGCTCCGCCACTCCTCAGCGGTTGTTGTCTCTAGCCATCTTCACTGCCCACTG
>JBLNHD010000238.1:0-6820 GCA_050268825.1 Gemmatimonadota bacterium | reverse complement strand
GTGCACGTCCACGCCTTCGACGCAGCCGGCCGGGAGACGCTCGACGGCACCGCGTGCGCGCTGACCCTGCGCGCCGTGCGGGCGCGCTGCCCCGGCGTCCCGGTATCGCTCACGACCTCGGCGGCGATCGTCGCCGATCCGGCGGAGCGGCTTCGCCTCGTCGCCGAGTGGGAGGAGCTCCCCGACCTCGTCACGGCGAACCAGGGCGAGGCGGGAATCGGCGAGCTGTGCGAGCTGCTGCTCGCGCGCGGCGTCGGCATCGAGGCGGGACTGCTCTCGAGCGACGATGCGCGCGCCTTCGTCCGCTCGGGGCTGGTGGGGCGCTGCCGCCGCGCGCTGGTCGAGCCACTCGACGCCGACGCCGACACCGCGCTGCGGCATGCGGCGGAGATGGAGGCAATCGTGCTCGGCGCCGGGATCGCGCTCGAGCAGGTGCACCACGGCTACGACCTGGCGTGCTGGGCGGTGAACCGGCGCGCGCTCGAGCGCGGGCATGGCATCAGGACCGGGCTCGAGGACGTGGCGCTGCTGCCCGACGGGAGCCCGGCGGCGGACAACGCGGCGCTCGTGGCGGCGGCCGCGCGACTGATTCGCGAGCGGATTCCCGGCGGGTAGCGGGCGCCCGCGGGGATGCGCTCTACGTTGCCGTCCCTCCGCGCAGCGACCGCTCCCAGCGCCACACCGGTCCATCCTCCGGATCGACGACTTCTCCGAGCAGGGTAAAGCCGCACTTCGCGAGGACCCGCGCCGATGCGCCGCGGTGCGGCTCGGTATGCGCGCGGACCACGCGCACCGAGCCCGTGCCGAGTGCGAACGCCGCGAGCGCGCAGGCCGCCTCCGTCGCGTATCCCTTTCCCCGCCGATCGGGCTCCACGCCGTAGGCGATCTCGACGGCGCCATCGGGTCCGGGCGGGCCCTTGAAGGCGCAGCTTCCGACGACCGCTCCGCCGTCGCGCTCGACGAGCGCGAAGCCGTGCGTCCACGGATCTCCCGGCGCAGCGGCATGCAGGCGCGCGAGCCAGTCGGGCGAGACCTGGGCGCGATCGGCTGGAGGCATCGCCGCGATGCGGGCGAGCACGGCCACCTTCGACTCGAGCACGAGGTCGAGGCGCGGCGCCGGGATCACGAAGTGGGGCATGAGACCGCTCCGTTGCGGGACGTGCGGAATCGGGAGCCAGCGCGACGAGACGCGGGCGCCGGCTCCTCAAATCTGACCTTTCCCGATCCGGACGACAGCCCGCACGCCGATCCTCGAAGTGCGCGGGCCCGGCGTACCACATCCCGATCGATCCGGCGACGACCGCCGCCACCCCGGTGGCGCGCCAGTGTCGGGGCTCGAGTCGGATGGGCGATCGGTTCTTCTGTGGCCGGTCCAAGAGCGGCAAGGTGCGGGTGGTGCGGCGCGCGCGGTAGCCTCAATCCTGCCGGGGCGTCTTCCCGTCGGCCAGGTTCTGGAAGAAGTTGAGCGTCACGTTGAGCAGGCTGCCGCCTTCGAGATCGCGCACCATCACAAAGCGTCCGTCGGGGGTCACGTCGTAGAACCGGTGGGTGAGGTCGATGGCGAACTCGGGCTCGTCGAAGAGCCGGGTCCGGCGGACGACGTCGAACTCGCTGCCCGGGCGGATCTCCGCCGCGAGGAGCGCGCTTCCGCTGCGATAGAAGAGCTCGCGCCCGTCGCGCGACCAGACCGGCTCCGTCCCTCCATCGAGCGAGACCTGGTAGCGCCCGCCCATGCCGGGATAGGCGCGCACGTAGACCTCGGCGCGCCCCGATTCATTCGAGACATAGGCCATCCAGCGCCCGTCGCGCGAGAGGGTCGGCGCGAGCTCGTCCGCAGCGGTCGTGAGCAGCCCCGTCGGCGCGGACGCGCTGTCGCGCGGCACCAGCCAGATGTCCCGGCTGCCCGGCCCGCCGGCGGTACGCACGAGCAGGGAGTGACCGTCCGCGGTGAAGTCCACCTCCCAGGGCTGATCCGCAGGCTCCGGAAGCGCGCGCGCCGACCCGCTTCCATCGGCCGTGATGATCCGCAGATCCATCTCGGCGCGCTGCTGCAGGACATACGCCACCTCACGCCCATCCAGCGACCAGACCGGCCGGCTCGCCGCCCGCTCGAACGTGAGCCGGGTGAGCGCGCCCCCGTTTCGGTCGAGCAGCCAGATATCGTCACCCAGCCGGGCGGCGATGTGGCGGCCGTCGGGGGAGACGCTCGGCTCCGCGAACTCGCCCGTCCGCGCGAGGAGGCGCTCGCCCCGCCCAGTCCGGTCCACGAGCTCGAGCGCATACTCCGTCCGGTTCTGCGCGCTCATCATCGTGCCGTTGCGGGCGATGGCGACGAGCGCCATGGCATAGGTGACGGGCAGGGTCTCGTCCACGACGATGGGCTCGCCACGGACCTCGAGCGCGTCGAGGTCGAATGCGATGGCCCGCACCAGGCCGTCGGGGCCGAGATAGACGAGGTGCCCGGTATCGACATAGTGCGGATCGCTGCCGGGAAGCTCGAGGTCCGTCACCGAGCGATCGTCCACGTCGACGGCAACGATGCGGCTGCCCTCGGTGCGGGTCACGCCGACGAGAACGATTCTGTCCCCGGGAAGCGCGTGGGGAAGCTGAAACGACTCACCCGAATCGGCGGCGAGGATCGTGGTGGCCGCGTTACCCGGCGTGCAGATGTTGAGACCCCGCGGATCTGCAAAGACGAGCGCGTCCCGGCCGAGCCAGGTGGGGCGCACCAGGCCACCGACCTCGCAGATCGGCTCGACGGGGCCACCGGCGAGCGGCACGCGGACCATGCGCGTCCCGGTCCTGAAGGCGAGCCACTGCCCATCAGGAGAGAACAGGGGAGCGGCCGCATTCTCGCTGCCCGGGACGGGCACGGGCTCGAGGTCGTCCATGCTGCGCAGGTAGAGGCGGAGCAGGCCGGTCGTGTCGCGGCCGTTGTAGGCGAGCCGTGTGCCGTCTGGCGAGAGGGCCATGACGGAAAGGATGTTGCTCGTGAGCGCCGCATTCGGCGGAAGGCTCACGAGGAACCGGTACACGGGCGGGACGGGGGCGGAACGCGGGCGGCTTGCCGCAAAGCCGACCATGAGCGCGCCAAGGAGCAGCGCCGCCCAGGGGAGGAACGTCACGATGCGCGAGCGACCAGCCGGCACCGGTGCCGCGGCGCCCATCGTGCCGGGAGCCGCCGAGAGCGCGGCGCTGAACTCGGCGGCGCTCCCGAAGCGGTCGGCGGGGAGGCGCTCGAGCGCGCGCATGATCGCTGCCTCCACCTCGGGGCGGACGGCGGGGCGCGTGGCCCGGATCGGCCGCGGCGCTTCGGAGAGCACGCGCGCGACGACCGCCTGCACCGTCGGCCCGGTGAAGGGCGGCTCGCCGGCGAGCATCTCGTAGGTGACGGCGCCGAGGGCGTAGATGTCGCTCCGGGCGGTGATGGTGCGCTCGCCCATCGCCTGCTCGGGGCTCATGTAGCTCGGCGTGCCGAGCGAGAGCCCGGTCTGCGTCATGCGCGCGCCGCCGGCCTGCTCGACGGCGAGCGCGATGCCGAAGTCGGTGACGAGCGCGCTCCCCTCGGCGAGGAGGATGTTCTCGGGCTTGATGTCGCGGTGGATGACGCCGTGGCGGTGCGCGTAGTCGAGCGCGGCGGCGACTTCGCCGGCGATCCGGAGCGCGTCGCCGACGGGCAGCTGCCCTTCGCGCTCGAGCCGGTCGCGCAGCGACTCCCCGGCGACGTAGGGCATGACGTAGTAGGGACGCCCGGCGAGCTCGCCGTCGTCGGCGCCGAAGACGCCGGAGTCGATGAGCCCGACGATGTGCGGATGCTGCAGGGTCGCGATGACGCGGATCTCGCGGAGGAACCGCTCGGTGCCGAGGAGGACAGCGAGCTCGGGGTGCAGCACCTTCACGGCCACCTGCCGGCCGTGCTTCGGGTCGCGCGCGAGGTAGACGGTGGCCATGCCGCCGCGGCCGAGCTCGCGGTCGAGAAGGTAGGGGGCGGCGGTCATGAAGGGGCTCGGGCGAGCGCTTTCTGGTCGGTGAGCGGCACCTGCGCGCCTGAATGCTGACGACGTAATCTGAGCGCCGGGTCCGGATCGCGCCACGTGCGGCGGAGCGGCGGCTTGGGCATCCCGACCTGGTCCAGCGGCCGCAGGCGCGGCCGATCAGGCGGCGGAGTCGTCAGTGAGCCACTGGATCGCGGCCGTGATGTCGCTGTAGAACACTCGATAGTCGCCCTCGCCGAACGCCAGACGCGCCAGGTAAGCCAGGCGCGTGTTCGGCACGACGATGGCCCGGCGAAGGCGCACGGTGCCGAGCTCTGCATCGAGCCGCTGCTGCAGGAGCGGCACCTCGACCGGCGGTGCGGTCATCTCCAGGGCATCGTACAGCACCCGGCCGCTCCCCGTCTCCTTGACGAGAAGGAGGACGCGCTCCTGGCACTCGCGCAGCAAGGCCTCGGTGGGCTCGCCGCGCAAGCGCGCAACGATGAGATCCCGGAGCGGCTCGACCCACAACTGGTCCGGCACCTAGGCGAGCTCCTCGGCGAGCGAGACGATGATACCCGCCGGTCCCCGCATGTAGCAGAGCCGGTAGGAGTTCTCGTACTGCACGATCTCACCGACCAGCTCGCCGCCGTGCTCGCGCAGCCGGGCGACGGCGTCGTCCACGCTCTCGACGGCGAACATGACGCTGCGGAGGCCGAGGGCATTGGGGGGTTGGACGGGCGGGTCCACCCGGACGAGCGGCGGGGCGAGGAACTTCGTGAGCTCGAGCCGCCCGTGGCCGTCGGGCGTGCGCAGCATGACGATGTCCACCTGAATGCCGTCGAGGGCGTTGATGCGGTCCACCCAGGGGCCCTCGATGCGGGCGCGGCCTTCGACCGAGAGGCCGAGGGCGGCGAAGAAGGCGATGGCGGCGTCGAGGTCTTCGACGACGACGCTGACGTGGTCGAGGCGCTTGATGGTCATCGGTGGAGTATAGCCCGATCGCGTGCCGGGAGGCTCACCGAAACACTACTCCGCCGCTCGACGATCCGCCGCCGGCCCATCCGGGCAGCCGGTGGGCTCGGCGGTATAGGCCATGCCGGCGAAACGCCATCCATCGCGGCTCCGGAGGAGGGTGAAGGCGTCCACGCCGCAGTGGGAGAACCGGTCGTCGAGCCGGAAATCGTACGGCGCCCAGACGACGGCGAGGCCCCGGTGCTCGAGGACCTGCGGATCCCACATGCGCTCGCGAAGCCGGGCCCTGGCGCCGGGAAGCTGGCGGAGGAACTCCTCGATGGAAGTGCTGCCTATCACGCTGCTGTCAGGACGGTGCTCGAGGCGAGCCAGGCGGGCGTCGGGAAGGAAGAGGCGACGGATGGCGGCGGTGTCGCGCGCTTCCATCGCGGTGAAGAACTGCTCGACGACGGCGATGATCGAGTCGTGCGAGGCGGCGGTCGGCGCGGGCACCTGGCCGGCGGCCGGCGAACTTGCAACGCACATCAGTAGAGCAGCGAAGGGAAGGCGACGGTCCAAAGGGGCTCCCCTGGAAAGAACATTTCGTTGCCGTCGGGGTTGTCCACCTGGAGCCTGTCGGCGAGCGGGGCGGCACCAGGAAAATTCGCGGCGAGAAGGCAATCCCTCCTTCGAAGGCGTCGATGCGGTCCACCCACGAGCCGCCGAAATGGGCGCGGCCTCCGGGGGCCGCGGGAGCAGTGACGACCCGGACTCATCTGCGGCGCGAATCCGTCGGGGCGTCGTCACTGCCCTGAGCCAGTCGAACGACCGTTTTCCGGTTCCAACGCGCCGGTGCTTCAGGCGGACTTGATGGCGCGAGACCGAGACATATCGACAATTAGCGCGCGATAGCCAGGGGATGGTAACCGAGACTCAATTGCGCCGGTTTGTGTCGGATCAGGCCTCGTTGCCAATCGGTCGGTCTGGGCCGGGTGTTCCTGCCAACCGCCTTCCACCGCGCCTGAGGGCCTCAATACTCGATCCATCCTCGCACTGCCGAGCGGTGGCAAGGATCATCCCGTCCGAATCCCGTATCATGGCGATCTTGCAAATTTCACCATCGCATTGCCACATTGACGCGAGACATGACCTATCAATGCCATCTCCGGTAGCCATACACCCGTGCCCGATCAGATCGCCGTTTGCATTCGTGATTCGCGTGCACGCGTGATCGCCACAGCGATCGGCCGTTGCCATCGCACTTGCCTGGGACTCGGCATCTGAAGCTGCAGCCACAAGGAGCATGCAGCAGACGAGAAGCTGTTTCGCGAGTTTCATATCGCCTCTCCTGCCTGAGGTTGCCTTAGTCTGCTTCGCGGATGATTCGAATCTGGAAAAGCACGGGCTCGAGGTCACGTTCACCACTTGCCCACAGCACATTTCTCGATCGATCGAGTGCCAGAATGCTCTTGACTCCCGCAGGAGGCTCGATGGTTCCAAGTAGCTTGCCATCCGGCGAGAACACGTCCCAGAGTGTCATACCGGTCGAGACATGCGCGCGCCCAGCCAGGACGACCCCGCCTTCAAGTTCATATGCAGTTACTGGTCGCGTAATCGGCTGTTTTGAACTGGAAATACTGTAGTCTGTTGCTGAACGCTGGATCCTGATTTCGTCATCAGGAAGCTTCTTCAGGTCGAATGGGGCCTCGAATCTTGCGATTTCGACTGCGTCACGGCGGAAGGTATGAACTGTGTAGGGGATTCGCCGACTGTACAGCAAGGTACTGTCATCCTTGAGCGTCAAGCCACCCGCGCCCCAGTATCGCAGAACCTCGGCATTAAGTGCGGTGGGAAGCGGGCCGAACGACCGCAGGTGTTCCAGTTTCCGATTG
>JBLNHD010000237.1:0-5832 GCA_050268825.1 Gemmatimonadota bacterium | reverse complement strand
GGTTGCCGGTTACGGGTTGATGAGTTGGCAGGCTGGCTTCCTTCAACACGGAACCCGTCAACCGCAAGCCACTACGGATAGAAGCGGAGGCCGAGGGCGGCGCCGACGTCGAAGTCGGTGTCCGGCGTGAGGCGGAGGCGGGGGGTGACCTGACCGAAGAACTCGACGGGGCCGGTGTAGTAGCTGACGCCGGCGTTGAACGAGAACCCGAACGCGGCGTCGTTGTCCTCGCGGACGCCGAGGAAGAGGCCAGGGCCGTAGAAGTAGCGGACGTCGGCGACCTCGGATCGCTGACGCCCTCCCACCCCCGCTCCGTGCGGATGATGGCTTCGATGTCCCCCGAGGTGCCGCCTTCCTGAACTTCGTGACCGCGCGCGCGGAGGTTGGCGAGCGTCGCATCCGTGAAGCCCCCCCGCTCGACGCGGATCAGGTCCGGGAGCGCCTGGTGGTGCATGCGCGGCGCCGCCACCGCATCGGCGAGCGACATGCGGTGGTCGATCACGTTCGAGATGACGTGGTAGACCATGGTGATGATGCGTGGCCCGCCCGGAGTGCCCACCACCATGTACAGCTGGTTGGCCGAGTCGAGGACGATGCTGGGCGTCATGGCGGACAGCATGCGCTTGCCGGGCTGGACCGCGTTGGCCTCCCCCTGGACGAGCCCGAACATGTTGGGCTTCCCCGGGGCCGTCGCGAAATCGTCCATCTCGTCGTTCAGGAGGAATCCCGCGCCCGAGACCGTCACGGCGCTCCCGTAGCTGTTGTTCAGCGTCGTCGTGGTGCTCACCGCATTACCCTCGGCATCTACCACGCTGTAATGCGTCGTCGAGGCGCCACCGCGGATCGCAGGATCGAACGGCGCCGTCTTCGACGCCTGCTCGCCGATCTGCGCGCGGAGCTCTGCCGCATATGATTTCGAGAGGAGCCGGTCGAGCGGCATCGTGACGAACGCCGGATCGCCGAGATGGATGTTGCGGTCGGTGAAGGCGCGGCGCATCGCTTCCGCTTCGCGATGGAGGAGCGCCGAGGTACCGAAGGCGGGCAGGGGATCGAAGCCTTCGACGATGTTGAGGATTTCCCCCATGGTGACCCCGCCCGACGATGCGGGCGGCATCGAGTAGATCGTATGCCCGCGGTAGCTGATGCGGATCGGGTCGCGCCACTCCGCCTTGTACCTCGCCAGATCGTCGTGGCTGATGATCCCGCCGCCCCGCTTCATCTCCTCGACGATGAGGTCCGCGACGCGGCCGCGATAGAACCCGTCCGCACCCCGGTCCCGGATGGCCTCGAGCGTGCGGGCGAGGTCCGGCTGTTTCCAGGTGGATCCCGGCGCCGGGGCGTGCCCGTCGTCGGTGAGGAACGCCTCGCGCGACCCCTGAAAGAGATAGAGCCGCTCGCGGTCACTCTCGATCGAGCGGAAGCGGAAGGAGTCCACCTCGAATCCATCGCGCGCGAGGAGAATCGCCGGCTCGAGCACGTCGGCGCGGCTCATCTTCCCGTAGCGTCGGTGCGCCTCGAGCATGCCCGCGACGGCACCGGGCACCCCGGCCGCAAGATGTCCGGTGATGCTGAGCTCGCTCGGATTGCCGTTGAGGTCGAGGAACATGTCGCGCGTTGCCGCGCCCGGAGCGACCTCGCGATAGTCGATGGCGCTGACGTTGCCATCCCGCATGCGGATGACCATGAAGCCGCCGCCGCCGATGTTTCCCGCCTCCGGATGGACCACCGCGAGCGCGAAGCCCACGGCCACCGCCGCGTCCACCGCATTGCCCCCCCGCCGGATGATGTCTGCCCCGACCTGGCTCGCGATGGGGCTGCCCGACACGACCATCGCCTGCTCGCCGATGGTGACGCGGGACCGGCCGGCGTGGCGCCAGGCGGGATTGATCCCTTCGGCCCCCGCCGCGACCGGCGTGGCGCCGGTGGGTGCGGGTGCGGTCCGGCTGGCGCAAGCGGGGAGCAGGGGCAGGAGAACGGCGAGGAACAGCCCGATCAGGCGACGATGCACGCGAGCCTCGTTGTTTCGGGGGAGTTGGCCGGGTTGCCCCCGGCGTCCGACGGCTCCTAATTTAGCGCCGTCGCTCCCTTCGCACACTCCAGCCCCGGATTCATGAGCCAGAGTTTCCGCGACGCGCGTCTCACCGAACGCCGCAATGTCCGCTCGCAGGACATCGACGTCGCGACTCCGCGGGAGATCGTCACCCTCGTCAACGCCGAGGACGCGCTCGTTCCGGGTGCCGTGGCCGCGGAAACCGCGGCGCTGGCGCGCGTCATCGAGCTCGCCGAAGCCGCGTTCCGGGGAGGGGGACGCCTCATCTACGTCGGTGCGGGCACGAGCGGCCGGCTCGGCGTGCTCGACGCGGCCGAGTGCCCGCCCACCTATGGCACGCCACCCGAGATGGTCGTCGGCATCATCGCCGGCGGAGCCCAGGCGCTGGTGCGCTCCGTCGAAGGCGCCGAAGACGACGTGAATGCCGGCCTGGAGGCCATGAACGATCGGCGCGTCGGCGCGCGCGATGTCGTGATCGGCATCGCGGCCAGCGGCACGACGCCCTACGTCCGCGCAGCGCTCGCCCAGGCGCAGACGCTCGGGGCCCGCACGGTCCTGCTGACCTGTGCGGATCCTCCCGCGCTGCTGCGCGAGACGTGCGACGAATGCATCGTGCTCCGCGTCGGTCCCGAGGTCGTCACCGGCTCGACGCGCATGAAGGCCGGCACGGCAACGAAACTCGCGCTGAATACGATCACCACCGGCGCGATGATCCGGCTCGGCAAGGTCTACGGCAATCTCATGGTGGACCTCCGCGCCTGGAACGACAAGCTGGTGGATCGCAGCGAACGGATCGTCATGGAAACCACGGGCCTCTCCCGCGAGGAAGCCCGCGGCGTGCTCGAGCGTGCGGACGGGCGGGTCAAGGTCGCGATCGTCATGGCGCGGCGGGGCGTCGACCGGGCGGAAGCCGAGCGGCTCATCGAATCGAGCCAGGGCCGCCTTCGGGCGATCGTGGGAGCTCCACCACCGATGGAGGAGGCGTGACCGAACGACCGACGCTCGCGATCGGCATCATGTCCGGCACCTCGCTCGACGGTGTGGATGCCGCGCTTGTGCAGTTTCACGGGCCGACGCGTGCCGCGCTGCTCGGCTTCCTGACGCGCCCCTACTCGGATGCCGAACGCCAGGAGATCCGCGCCGGGCTCGCGGGGACCAGCGCGGCCGACCTGGCACGACTCCACGTCCGCCTCGCCGAGTGGGCCGGCGAGGCGGTGCAGGGCGTGCTGGAGCGGAGCGGGGTCCTGGCCTCGGAGCTCGCGTTCATCGCCTTTCCAGGCCAGACGATCTGGCACGAGCCGCCGCTCGTCTCCTGGCAACTCGGCGAGCCGGCCGTGCTGGCCGAGCGCTTCGGCGTGCGTGTCGTGAGCGGTTTCCGCGCCCGCGACTGCGCCGCCGGTGGGCAGGGCGCGCCGCTCGTGCCGATGGCGGACGTCCTCCTCTTCGGCGGCGCGAGCCCGCGCGTGCTGCTCAACATCGGCGGCATGGCGAACCTCACGTACGTGGCACACCGGGAGGATGAGGCCGGGGCCTTCGCGTTCGATACCGGGCCGGGCGTTGCGATCATCGACGGCGTGACGCGCCTCGTCGACCCGCGCCGAGGCTACGACCGGGATGGCCAGCTCAGTGCGCAGGGCACGCCCGACGAGGCGCTGCTCGACGAACTGCTCGCGGATCCGTACTTCGCGGAGGCACCCCCGAAGAGCACCGGGCGCGAGCGCTTCGGTGACGATTATGCCCGGGCGCTCTCCGCGCGCTGCCCCGGTCCCTCGGGTGTGGCCACGGCGGTGGAGCTCACCGCGCGCAGTATCGCCGATGCGATCGCCCGATGGACGCCACCCGCGGAAGTCGTCGTGTCCGGCGGGGGTGTGCATCACCCCGGGCTGATGCGGTCGCTTCGGCACCGCCTGGAGGCAGCGCGCGGCGCGCCGGTAGTGGTCCGCCCGTTCGACGAGCTCTTCTTCGCCGGCGATGCCAAGGAGGCCGTGGCGTTCGCGCTCCTCGGGTACCTCACGACGCACGGCCAGCCGGGAAATCTTCCTGCAGCCACGGGGGCCGCGGGGTCGCGCATCCTCGGGAGTATCACGCCGGCATGACGGCGCCGGATCCGGCCCGCCTCGTCCTGCCGGCCATCCGCTGGTCCGACGAGACCGGCTTCGAGCACGCAGGCGACGCCATCGGCGAAGCCCTTGCCCTCGGCGTCGGAGGATTCATCATCTTCGGCGGCGCCGCGGAGCAGGTGCGCGAACTGACCGCCTCGCTCCGCGCGCGCGCCGGGCGTCCGCTCCTCATCGGCGCGGATCTCGAGCGCGGTGCGGGTCAGCAGTTCGCCGGGCTCACCGAGCTTCCGCCGCCGCGCGCGCTTGCCTCCCTCGACGACCTCGACGTCATCCGCGAAGCGGGGCGGATCACGGCCATGGAAGCGCTGTCCGTCGGCGTGAACTGGGTCTTCGCGCCGGTGGCAGACCTCGACCTCGCGGCGAACAATCCGATCGTGCAGACCCGCTCCTTCGGCGACGAGCCCGCGAAGGTCGCGGCCGCCGTGCGCGCGTGGATCGAGGGCTGCCAGGGCGCAGGTGCGCTCGCCTGCGTGAAGCATTATCCCGGCCACGGCCGCACCACGACGGATTCCCATGCCGGCCTGCCGGTGGTCGAGGCCGATGCGGAATCGCTCGCGACGATCGATCGCATTCCCTTCGCGGCGGCGGTCGATGCCGGCGTCGCGGGCGTGATGACGGCGCACGTCGCCTATCCGGCGATCGATCTCGGCTCGCTCCCGGCCACGCTCTCGTCGGTCATCCTCGGGGGGCTCCGGGAGGAGCTCGGCTTCGACGGCGTCATCGTCACCGATGCATTGATCATGGACGGCGCGTTCGTCGGGCGGAGCGAGGGAGCGGCGTATGTGCAGGCGGTGGCGGCAGGGGTGGATCTCCTGCTCTATCCGAAGCAGCCGCAGGTGGCGCGGGAGGCGCTGGCCGTCGCCGTCGACGAGGGGACGCTGTCGCGCGAGCGCCTCGAGGACGCGCTTGCCCGCTATGCGCGCCTCCTCGCGCGGACGGAGGCGGACAGGCCCACGGTGCGAGCACCGGCCGGGGCGGATCGGGGCCTGGCGGACCGGCTCGTCGGACGCGGCCTCGTGAGGGGCGAGAAGCTCCGGCTCCGGGAGCCGCTCGACCTGGTCATCGTTGACGACGACCTCGGCGGGCCCTACCCGGCCAGCCCGAGCGACTGGACGGCCGCGTGGCTCCAGGCACACGGCATCGCGCTCGGTCAGGGCGGCTCGCGCGTGGTGCTCGCGTTCGCCGAACCGCGGGCGTGGAAAGGGCGCGGCGGCTTCGGGCGCGTGTCACGCGATCGCCTGCTCGTGGAGACCCCGATGGCCGCGCTCATCGTGCTCTTTGCGCACCCGCGCCTGATGGGGGAGATCCCGAGCGATGCGCCGCTGATGCATGCCTGGCACCGGCAGCGGCCGATGCAGGAAGCGGTGGCGCGCTGGATCGCGTCCGTGCTCGAGCGGCCCTAGGCCGCGGTGCGCGGGGCGGCGAGGGCCCGGCGCACGGCCGGAAGGAAGAGGAATCCGGGCAGCGCCAGGCCAAAGGTGATCAGGAAGTACGTCTCGTATCCCGCCCGCGCCGTCAGGAACCCCGAAACCGACCCCGCGCCGATCCCCGCGACCCGATAGAGTGCCGAGAGCAACGCGAACTGCGTCGCGGCATGCCGCCGGGTACAGAGGCTCATGAGGAAGGCCAGGAACGCCGCCGTTCCGAGTCCCATCGTGAACT
>JBLNHD010000236.1:0-4291 GCA_050268825.1 Gemmatimonadota bacterium | reverse complement strand
GTCGGAACGTCGCGGGCCAGCCGAGCGCTGGCCCGTTTGCGTTTCGGCCATCGCGAGCGCAACGGCAGGCATGGCGCACGGAGGTGAACCGCAGCGAGGTGAATCGCCTGACGTGAGCCGGTTCACAGTTTCTGCTCCGGATCGGGGGTACGCTTGCCGGGTATCGCGCGTTATACACAGAGATGGATTAATGACAGGGCTGGATCGAATGCGAGCTGAGAAAACCGATGGCTTTTCGCTGCTCATCCAGTCCGCGGATGACTATGCGGTCTTCACCACCGATCGCGATGGCCTGGTCCAGGAATGGAATCGGGGTGCCGAGCGCATTCACGGCTATACCGCCGAGGAGATTCGCGGAAAGTCGTGCGATGTCCTCTTCGTGGAGGAAGACCGCGACGCCGGGATTCCCGACCTCGAGCGCGCGCTCGCCTTGAAGGCGGGTCGGGCGGAGAATGAGCGCTGGCATGTCCGCAAGGACGGCGCACGATTCTGGGGCGCCGGCCAGATGGTCGTTCTGCGCGACGGGAGCGGCGAGCACGTCGGGTACGGCAAGATCATGCGCGACTTCTCCCGGCGGCGCGAGCTCGAGTCGGCGCACATCGAGGCGCAGCGCATGGAGGGCGTGGGTGTGCTGGCGGGCGGCCTGGCGCACCTCTTCAACAATCTGCTGACCGCCAGTCTTGGCAACGTCGAGATGATGCTTGGCCTTCCCGAGGTCCGCGCAAGCACGACCGCCAAGCGCCTCGGCGCCGAGGCGCTGAGGGCAGGCCAGCGGATGGTCGAGTTGACCCGGCAGGTGCTCACCTATGCGGGAAAGACGCGGAGCCTCTTTCAGCCACTCGACCTGGCGGAGGAGACGCGCGTCGCGCTGACGGCGCTGGGCCAGCAGATCCCCGCGCGCATCGAGGTCCGTGTGCAGATCGGGAAAACGTGCCCGGTTCTGGTCGGCGATGCCTCGCTCATCCGTCAGCTCATTTCCACGCTTGCCATCAACGCCATCGAATCGATGTCGGAGGACCCTGGGCCGGGAACGCTCACCGTGACGGGCGGGGCGTACGACCTCACGGCGGAAGCTTCGCACGGCTTTCGCGGATTCGAGCTGCTACCGGGCCGGTACATTCGTCTCGAGGTGAGCGACACGGGCAGCGGCCTCACTCCGGTCGCGCAGGCGCGGGCATTCGATCCCTTCTTCAGCACGAAGTTCCAGGGCCGCGGGCTCGGGCTCGCGGCGGCGCTCGGCATCGTGCGCATGCACGGCGGGGCGATCGGCGTCCGCGCCGCCCGGGGTCAGGGGGCCACGTTCGAAATCCTGCTTCCGGCCGGCGAAGTCCGGGCGCAGCCCTCCGCCATCGGCACGGCACCGGCGCCCGTCTCGCGGCCCCCGGAGGGAGCGATGGCACTGGTAGTGGACGATGAAGAGCTGGTGCGCAGCCTCATCGTCCGCTTCCTCGAGACCGAGGGGTTCGTCACCGTGCAGGCGGAGAACGGCCAGCAGGCGCTGCGCATCGCGGAGCGGCTCGGCTCGCGGTTCAGCGTCGTCGTCCTCGATCTCTCGATGCCAGGCATGGATGGCGCCGAGGCGCTTCCGTCGCTGCGCGAACGACTGCCCGAGGTACCGATCGTGCTCATGACCGGACTCGTTTCGCCCGAGGCCGACGCGACGATGCAGGCGCTGCAGCCGGAGGCGCGGGTCGTGAAGCCCTTCACCTTCGACCAGTTGATCGCGGCGGTGGAAACTGCGATGCAGGGCGCCGAGCGCACCCCGGAAGTCTCCCGCACCACGCCATAGTCCGGGCTCGCCGCGGCGCCGTGGCGCAGCGGTCCCGCGGGGATATCTTGAATCCGCCGCCGCGACCCGGCCGGCAGAGCCGCCTTGCCGCCACACGCCCGGCAGTCGGGAGGCCGGCACCCCGGAGGCTCCCGGGGAAAACGGCGACGGCACCGATCCTGCGCTGGTATCCGCTACCTCATCGACCAGTGGAGCCCTTCATGTCCCGCCGCCCTCGGGCGCGGCCCGTTCCCGCATGAGCATCGGGTTCCGCTACCGCTCGCTCACGATCCTCTCGCTGGCGGGGCTCGCTGCCGGGCTCGGTCTCGGCATCGTCGGCCAGCGGTCGGGGAGTGGTATGATCGCGAGCGTCGCGGCCGCGCTCGAGCCCTTCGGCGAGATCTGGGTCTCGGCACTGCAGCTCCTCGTGCTCCCGCTCGTGATTGCGCACGTGCTCGCGGCGGTCGTGGGAGCTGGCGATCGCGATTCGATCGGCTCACTCGGAGCCCGGGCCCTTGGCCTCTTCGTCGGGCTCCTGGCCGTCGCGGGCCTCTTCACGGTGATCGTGGCGCCGCCACTGATTCGCCTCCTGGCGCCGGCGGCGCCGCGCTTCGACGTCGTGGTGCCGTCGGCCGTGGCCGCCCGCGCGAGCGGCGGTGGCGATGCATCGCTCGGCGAGTGGCTGTCCGGGCTCGTGCCGACCAACATCTTCGACGCGGCGGCGCGGGGGGACCTGCTCCCCATCCTTCTCTTTACGGCGCTCTTCGGGCTGGCGGTCCGCCGCCTCGACGAGCCGTACCGCGAGCCGATGCGCCGAGTCTTCCAGGGCGCCGCCGAGGCGATGCTGTGGTGCGTGCGATGGGTGCTGTCGGTCACGCCCGTGGCCGTCTTCATCCTGACCCTGTCCTTTTCCCTGCAGGCCGGCGGCGCCGGCGCGCAGATGCTCGCCGCCTTCGCGCTCATCGTGTCGGCGCTGATGCTGCTCTTCACAGCGCTGCTCTACCCGCTTTCCGCGCTGCTCGGCGGCATCGGGATGGCGACCTTCGCGCGAGCCGTCGCTCCGGCACAGCTCGTCGCGGTCAGCACGCGCTCGTCCCTCGCATCGCTCCCCGCGCTGGTGGAGGGCGCGCGTGCGCATCTCCGACTACCCGCGCCCGCAACGAGTTTCGTGCTGCCACTGTCCGTGTCGGTGTTCAAGCTCAACCGGACGATCTCGAGTCCGGTAAAGCTCCTCTTCCTGGCGCACGTCTACCAGGTG
The DNA here is from genome assembly GCA_050268825.1 of Gemmatimonadota bacterium. Classification (GTDB taxonomy): domain Bacteria; phylum Gemmatimonadota; class Gemmatimonadetes; order Gemmatimonadales; family GWC2-71-9; genus CAMLLJ01. The sequence continues at coordinate 1,265 of JBLNHD010000236.1, read as the reverse complement.
TCGCTCACCCCCCACACCATGTTGGTCTTCCTCCTGACCGTGATGCTCCTCAGCTTCACGAGTGCGGGAGTTCCGAACGGCGGCGCGGCGTTCAAGACGCTCCCCGCCTACGTCGCCGCGGGCGTGCCGATCGAGGGCGTGATCATTCTGGAGGCGGTCGAGACGATCCCGGACATCTTCAAGACCCTGCTCAACGTGACGGGCGACATGAGCGTCGCCACGATTCTCACCGGCCAGCGCCGGTCGGCGCAGGTCGCCGCGGGTCAGACGGCGATGACGCCGGACCACACATTCGCTCCATCGGAAGGTCCGACCGGATGATCCACGTCCTCGTCCCCCGCGAGCAGGACTGGGCGTTCGTCAACTACCTCGCGGGCCATGGGGCGGGCCTGGCGGGCCGGATGCGAGTGCTGCATTACGAATCGCTGCCCGAACGGCGGACGTTCGAGCGAGGCACCTGGGTCTTCAGCGCGCTCGACCAGCTCGGCCCCGGGATGGAGCGACTGGTGCGCGCGCTCGCCGGGCGGCTCGACGGGAAGCCGGGAATCCGGCTCTTCAACGATCCGCGGCGCACGCTGCTGCGCCACGACCTTCTGGCCGCCCTGGCCTCCCGCGGATTGAACGGATTCCGGGTGGTGCGTGCGGGGGCGCCGTGGGAGACGCTGCGGTATCCGGTCTTCGTGCGTGCGGAGCGGAATCATGGCGGAAACATCTCACCGCTCCTGCGCGACCCGAAGGAGGTGCGCGCCTGGCTTGGTCGGGCCGTCGTGCAGGGATACGACTTCGCCGACCTCCTCGTGGCCGAGTTTCACGACACGGCCTCCCCGGAAGGCGACTATCGCAAGTACGCGGCGTTCATCGTGGGCGAACGGATCCTGCCGCGGAGCCTGGCCTGCGGCCGAAGCTGGATGCTGAAGCACGAGCACACGGAGTTTTCCGAAGGGCTGCTGCTGGAGGAACGCGCCTACCTGCACGAGGATCCGCACGCCGCGCAGCTTGCCGAGGTGGTGCGCCTGGCCGGCGTCGACTATGGACGCATCGACTATGCGATCGACCGAGGGCGCGTCCAGACCTGGGAGATCAACCTGAACCCGACCATCGGCCGCAGTCCTGGTCGGAGGCGGGCGCCGTTTCCCGCGGAGCTGGAGCCGCTGCGCGATGCGAACCGGGAATTCTTCTACCGGAACTTCAATGCGGCATGGGAGGCGTACGCCGGCTCCGTGGAGGGCGCTCCGGTCGCCGTGTCGATGGACGCCGAGCTCATC